>JBAWVV010000168.1:0-8687 GCA_037147115.1 Planctomycetia bacterium
CCCCGCGGGCGGCGGCGGCCGTGCCCTGGCTGGGCGGGATTGGGTGGCCTGGCGCGGGGCGGGACGACCTGGCCCTCGCCGGTGCCGGAGCCTGGGTGGCGGGAAGCGCGGCGATGTTTGCCGCGATGCTCACCGCCGCCCGCGGGGTGATCCGCGAGGTGCGGGGAGAGATCAAGGCGCCGCCGGTCGGCGTGGCGAAAGAGGAGCGGGCGTCGAAGGTGGTGAAGACGGAGGCGGTCACACGTCAGGCCAAGGCCCCGGAGCCTGTTTTCGAGCCGGTTGACACCGACGACGACGGCGCCTTGCAGTCGGCCGCCGAGGGGAGTGGAACCGGCTACACTGACGGCTCGGATGCGGAGGATGAATACGCCTCGCGGCCGCTTTCGAAAGCCGAGAAGAAGCGGCTCCGGAAGATGGGCCGAAACGCGGCCTGATTCATCCCTTGGCCTCTCCCTTTCGCCCCGTGCGTGACGGCCCGAGCCTCGTCGGCTCTGCCGGCGACGGGGAAGGAATCCGCTCTCCATGACCGTCCGTACCCGCTTCGCTCCAAGCCCGACCGGTTATCTTCACATCGGTGGCGTCCGCACGGCGCTGTTTAACTGGCTCTACGCGCGACGGCATGGCGGGACCTTCATCCTCCGCATCGACGACACCGACGCGGAGCGGAATGTCGAGGAGGCGCTCGAGCCGATCCTCTCGGGGCTCAAGTGGCTGGGGATCGATTGGGACGAGGGGCCGGGAGTCGGCGGGCCGCATGCCCCCTACTTCCAATCGCAGCGCTCGGCCGGCCACAAGGCGGCCGTGGAGAAGCTCCTCGCCTCGGAGCATGCCTACCGCGACTTCGCGAAGCCCGAGGAACTCGACGAGGAGCGGAAGGCAGCGCAGGCCGCGGGCAAGCCCTACCTCTACAGTCGGCGGTTTGCCGCCTTCACCCCCGACGACGCCGCCCGCTTCGTGGCGGAGGGGCGGCAGGGAGTGGTGCGGCTGAAGATGCCGCGGGAGGGGTCGCTTGTCATCGACGATGCGGTCCGGGGCAGAGTGGAGTTTGCCTGGGAGCGCGAGCAGGATCATGTCATCCAGCGGGCCGACGGCTCCTGTCTCTACCATCTGGCGAGCGTCGTCGACGACCACGACTTCGAGATCAGCCATGTGATCCGGGCGGAGGAGCATCTCTCCAACACGCCCCGTCAGGCCTACATCGCCCTGTCGCTGGGCTATCCGCTGCCGGCCTATGCCCATCTGCCACTCGTCGCCGAGCCGGGGAGCCGCACGAAGCTCTCGAAGCGCAAGCTCGCGAACTATCTGAAAAACCCCGACTTCCGGCAGATGGCCGACCACGGCACGCGGATCGCCGAGCGGATCGGCGTCGCGGCGGCAGCCGACACCTTCAATCCGGTCATCGTCGACTTCTACCGAGAGGTGGGCTATCTCCCCTGGGCGATCGACAACGCGATGGCGCTCCTCGGCTGGGCCTACGACGACAAGACGGAGTTTTTCAGCCGCGACGAGCTTATCGCGGCGTTTTCGCTCGAGCGCATCAATGCCTCACCGGCGAGCTTCGATCCGAAGAAGCTGTGGAGCGTGCAGGATCATTACATGCACGCCCTCTCGACCGACGACAAGCTCGCGCTGATGCTCCCCTTTCTGCTCAAGGCCGGCCTCGTCGCCAGCCCACCAACAGCGGAGCAAACGGCGACCGTGCGCCGCGTGATTGAGGCCTCGGGCGACCGGCTCAAAGTCGCCGGCGACATCCTCGGCTACGCCGACTTCTTCCTCCTCGAGGAGCCTATCCTCGACCCGCAGGCGGTGGCCCAAAAGCTCGCCAAGCCTGGCGTGGCCGATCTCCTCGCCCGGTATGCCACAAAAATAGCGGCGATCACCCCCTTCGAGCCGGGGCCGCTCGAGGAGGCCACAAAGGCCTTCATGGCCGAAGCGGGCCTCAAGCTCGGCGACGTCATCCATCCGGTCCGGGTGGCGATCACCGGGAAGACGGTGGGGCCAGGGCTCTACGACTGCCTGGCAATCCTCGGAGCCTCGAAATCGATCGCCCGAATCGACCGGGCCCGCGAGGTCGCGGGTTAGAGAAGTTCGCCGGAAACCCTCCGGCGTGGCATGCCTCGGTGGACGGCCATCGACCCTCCACTTAGATTTCCCGCTGGTATCCCGCGTTTGTCACCTGTCACGGAGTGAGCCCACCATGCCCCTGCTCGTCGTCGGAAGCGTCGCCCTCGATTGCGTCGAGACCACCACGGACAAGCGCGACGACATCCTCGGCGGCTCGGCCGTCTACTTCTCCTACGCCGCCAGATTCTTTTCGCCGGTGCGGATGATAGGCGCCGTCGGTGAGGATTGGCCCCGCGAACACACCCGGCTCCTCGAAGACCGCGGCATCGACACCTCCGGGCTGCAGACGATTCCCGGCGGCAAGACCTTCCGGTGGCGCGGCCGCTACCTCCCCAACATGAACGACCGCGAGACCCTCGAGGTCCATCTCAACGTCCTCGAGCAGTTCCGCCCGCAACTCAACAACTCTCACCGCGACTGCCGCTTCCTGTTCCTCGGCAACGCCTCGCCGGTCGTCCAACTCGACGTCCTCAATCAGGCCAAGGGGGCGGTCCTGACCGTCGCCGACACGATGGACCTGTGGATCAACATCCAGCGCGACGAGCTGGGGCAGCTTCTCCAGCGAATCGACGGCCTCGTGCTCAACGACTCCGAGGCGAAGCTCCTGGCCGACGACGAGAATCTCGTCCGCGCCGGTCAGGCTGTGCTGAAGATGGGGCCAAAGTTCGTCGTCGTGAAGAAGGGGGAGCATGGGGCGATGTTCTTCAGCGAACACGAGATGTACGTCCTGCCGGCCTACCCCACCGCGAGGGTCGTCGACCCCACCGGCGCCGGCGACAGCTTCGCCGGAGGGATGATGGGACACCTGGCCGCCCTCGGCCGCTTCGATCCCCAGGCCCTCAAAGAGGCCCTCGCTTACGGCGTCGTCACCGCCAGCTACACCGTCGAGGACTTCAGCCTCGACCGTCTGACCGCCATCGACCGGGCCGATCTCGACCGCCGGCTCGCCGAATACCGGCAAATGCTGATGTTTTAGGCTGCGGATCCCCGGCCCGGGAGGCGGCTGCAAGGAACCTGAACGGCTGTTCAGAAAAAGTACTTGCCTCGCCGGGCCGACACCGATACTATACCCGTGTTCAGTGTTCGTTTCCGTGGCGAACCGCTCGATTCATGGTGGCGACGCAACCACCCCGGGCGCCCTGCCGCGGAACCGGCCCGTCAGCGACGGGCCGGCAACGAACGATCGGCTCCGCCTCGGCGGGCCGAACGGTCACTCGGGCCCGCCCGGCGTGGGCCCGATCATGCGGGAGGCTGGCCATGGTGGTCGCGGAAGCATCGGTTCTTGAAGATATCGCGGGCGGATTGGCTGATGGGCAGGGTGCCGGCGCGAGCGCCGGGCCTGTCGTTGGCTCACGGCCCCGCCCAGAAACGGCAATCAAGGGAGCGAACGGACGGATGGCAAAATCGAGCAAGTCGGAGCCGAGGCGATCGGCGGCGGATTCCAAGAAGAAGCGTGGGGGGAAGAGCTCCACGAACTTCCTCGACAACAACCCGCTCCTGAAAAACACCCTGATGCAGATCGAGAAGGAGTTTGGCGAGGGGTCGATCATGCCCCTCGACTCCGACTCCCAGGTGCCGATCGAGGGGATTTCGAGCGGCAGCCTCTCCGTCGACCTAGCCCTCGGCGGCAAGGGCTTCCCCCGCGGGCGGATTATTGAGGTCTTCGGGCCGGAATCGAGTGGCAAGACAACGATCGCCCTCCATGCCGTGGCCGCCGCGCAGAAGAATGGCGGGATCGCCGCTTTTATCGACGCGGAGCACGCCCTCGACCCGAGCTGGGCCAAGAAGTTGGGAATCGCCCTTGAGCGGCTCCTTGTCAGCCAGCCGACCAGCGGTGAGGAGGCGATGCAAATCACCGAACTGCTGATCAAATCCAACGCCGTCGACATCATCGTCATCGACTCCGTGGCGGCCCTCGTGCCCCAGAAGGAGCTTGATGGCGAGATCGGCGATTCGTTCGTCGGCCTCCAGGCCAGGCTCATGAGCCAGTCGATGCGGAAGCTCACCGGCGCCATCGCCAAGAGCAAGACGACCGTGATCTTCATCAACCAGATCCGCGAGAAGATCGGCGTGATGTTCGGCAGCCCCGAGACAACCCCTGGTGGCCGGGCCCTCAAGTTCTATTCCTCATGCCGGGTCGACGTCCGCCGGATCGGCACCCTCAAAGACGGCGAGGATGTTGTCGGCCAGCGGGTGCGGGTGAAGATTGTGAAGAACAAGGTGGCGCCGCCGTTCCGGATCGCCGAGTTCGACATGATGCATGCCAACGGCATCAGCGTGGAGGGGGACATCCTCGACCTCGCCGTCGCCGCCAAGCTCATCGACAAGACTGGCACCTGGCTCCGCTTCGGCGAGGTCCACCTCGGCCAAGGTCGCGAGAAGGCCCGGCAGTTCCTCAAAGACAATCCCGAAGTGGCTGCCGAGATCCGCCAACGGGTCCTCGACAGCAAGGATGACTTGATTGGCGGCGAGGGGGGGGAATCGACCTCGTCAGACGACGACGATGGTGACGGCGGCAGCGACGAGTGATCCCTCCGCGGCAACCGGTCTGCCGACCAAGGCTTTGATGCCCCTCCGCTGACCCCACACTCCGCGTCCGCCCAGCCGCCTACCGGGGCGGCGGGCCGATGCGATCCGATCCACCCACGAGTTGTCGACCCAAGCGACGACTCGTGGGTGGTGTCGTTTCCACTCGCTCCTTTTTTGCCGCTCCGGCGCGGGCCAACCAGCACGGGAAACCGGCGTGGGCCAGGGAGCGGAGGCGTGTATGGGGAGCGGAGGCGTGTATCATGTCCGCTTTCCCATGTCCGCTTTCCATGGGACGGCCGAGCGGACTGCCGAACGACTCTGCCGTCGCCCCTGGAAGCCGATCCCCCTGCTTTACCCTGAGTCTCTTCCGTGCCCTTGGAGCCGATGCCGACATGAAGGCCGATGAACTGCGGGAAGCCTATCTGGCGTTCTTCGAATCAAAGGGCTGCGTCCGCCGCCCCAGCGACGTCCTCGTGCCCCGCTGGGATCCCTCGGTGTTGTTCACGCCGGCCGGCATGAACCAGTTCAAGGATCACTTCCTCGGCAAGTGCAAGCTCGACTTCACGAAGGCGACCACCTGCCAGAAGTGCCTGCGAACCGGCGACATCGACAACGTCGGGCGGACCGCCCGCCACCACACGTTTTTTGAGATGCTGGGGAACTTCAGCTTCGGCGACTATTTCAAGCGCGAGGCGATCCACTGGGCGTGGGAGTTCCTCACGGCGAAGGGCTGGCTCAACATCCCCCCCGAGAAGCTCTCGATCACCGTCTACCAAGACGACGACGAGGCCTTCCGGATCTGGGCCGACGAGATCGGCGTGCCCCACGGCAGGATCAGCCGCTTGGGCGAGGACGACAACTTCTGGCCCGCCAGCGCCCCCAGCCAGGGCCCCGACGGCGTCTGCGGCCCGTGCAGCGAGATCTTCTACCGGATGCCCGATGGCAGCGATGTCGAGATCTGGAACCTCGTGTTCACGCAGTTCAACCGCAAGGGCTCCCCCCCCGACAACCTCTCCCCGCTCCCCAGCCGCAACATCGATACCGGCATGGGACTCGAGCGGACCTGCGCCATGCTCCAGGGGGTCGACAGCAACTTCCACATCGACATCCTCCGGCCGCTGGTCGAGGCGGTGGGGGATGTCTGCTCGAAGGACTATGTGGCGGCCGACGACGACGGCCGGCGGATGCGCCGGATCGCCGACCATGTCCGCGCCTGCACGTTCGCGATCCACGAGAACGTTCTCCCCGGGAACAACGAGGAGAAATACGTCGTCAAGCGACTGCTGCGACGCGCCGTCCTCGACGGCCGGCAGATGGGGATGAAAGAGCCCTTTCTCCACAAGCTCCCGGGAATGGTCGCGAGCCTCATGGCCCGCCCCTACCCAGAGCTCGCCGAGAGCGTCGAACGCGTCGCCACGGTGATCAAGCGCGAGGAGGAATCGTTCCTGGCGACGATCGACGGCGGCCTCGAAAGGATCGAGAAGCTCTTTACGGGGCTGAAGACGTCGGGGCAGGGGACCGTCGGCGGCGCCGATGCCGCCGATCTCTACACCACCTACGGCTTCCCACCGGAGCTCCTCGAGACCCTTGCCGCCGAGCGCAACTGCCGCTTCGATTGGGACGGCTTCCGGGCCGCGATGGACGAGCATGGCAAGGTGTCGGGCGCCGGCAACCGGGTGGAGGTGTTCACCTCCGGCCCGCTCGACGCGCTGAAGAAAACAATGCACGGCTCCGAGTTCCTCGGCTACGACGCGCTTTCGGCCGCAGGAAAGGTGCTCGGAATCATCGCCCGTGGCCAGCTCTGCGACGCCCTCACCAGCGACGATTCCCCGACGCCGGTGACCGTCGTCCTCGACCGGACGCCGTTCTACGGTGAATCGGGAGGGCAGGTCGGCGACATCGGCTGGCTCGAGTGGCCGGGGACCGGCGCGGGGCGCTTCGAGGTCCTCGACACGCAGCGTGAGGGGGGCTTCATGCTCCATGTCGGCCACCTCCGCAGCGGCACGCTCGATCTGGGGGCCACCGTCAGCGCGAGCGTCGATGACGACCGGCGCGCGGCGATCCGCCGGGCCCATTCGGCGACGCATCTGATCCACGCCGCCCTCCAGCACCACCTTGGCCGCCACGCCGTCCAGCAGGGCTCGAAGGTCGATGCCGACATGCTTCGCTTCGACTTCTCCCACGGAAGCGCCGTCGGCCGCGAAACGCTCGACTTGATCGAGTCGATGGTCAACCGCAACGTCCTCGCCGCCGTCCCGGTCGGCGCACGGCTCCTGCCGCTCGCCGACGCCCGCCATGAGGGGGCGATGATGCTCTTCGGCGAGAAATACCCCGACGTCGTCCGGATGGTGTCTGTTGGTGAGGTGAGCCGTGAGCTCTGCGGCGGCACGCACGTCAGCAACAGCGGCCAGATCGGCCAGGTGCGGATCACCGGCGAGGAGAGCGTCTCGGCCGGCACCCGCCGCGTCAGCGCGATCACGGGGCTCAAGGCCCTCGAGCGCTTCCGCCACGCCGAAGGAACACTCGCCGAGGCGGCCGGCACACTCCGCGTCCCGGTGGGAGAGCTCCCGACGCGGCTTGCCGCGCTTGCCAAGGAAGTCAAGGAGCTCAAGAAGGCGAAGCCTGTCGCCGCCGCGACCACGCTCGCGGTCGACGAGCTCATCGCCGCGGCCACGACCGTCGGCGACACCCGGATCGTCGTCGTCAACGCCGGCGGCGCTGACGTCGCGGCGATGCGGCAGTGCATCGACCAGCTCCGCCGCAAGGCGAGCCCGGTGGCGGTCTTCCTCGGCTCGGCAGACGGGGAGAAAGTGACCCTCGTCGCCGGCATCAGCCGCGAGCTCGAGGAGCGGGGCCTGTCGGCCGGCACTTGGATCCGTGAGCCGGCGGGGATCGTCGGCGGGAAGGGGGGGGGCAAGCCTGACCTCGCCCAAGCCGGTGGCAAGCTCGTCGACAAACTCGCCGACGCGCTCGCCGCGGCGAAGACCGCGATCGAGGGGCTGCTCTCGAAGTGATGCCGGGCGGTCGCAGGCCGGTCGGCGTTGTCGGCCGGTCGGGATCGCCCGTGCCCTGTCGCCGGACGTTGGCTTTGGCCCTCCAGGCCAAAGCTGCACTCGGGTGCCGGCGGCGCTGCGCCATCCATGGCTGCGCTTGCCTGCAACGCCGGCTCCCAGGACACGGGCAACCCCGACCTAGGTCGTGCCGTTGGATGACTCGGAGCCAGGGGGGGCGAGCGTGGGATCAACTGGGCAGAAAAAAACGGCCGGCCGAAGGGTTCGGCCGGCCGTTCTCTTTGCGAAAGAACCGAGCTCGGTCAGACGAGCTTTTCCAGCGCCGCCAAGGCGGCCTCGTAATTCGGCTCGCTGGCGACTTCCTTGACGAGCTCGCCGTAGACGACGTGCCCCTTGGCGTCGAGAACGTAGACGGCGCGGGCGAGGATCTTGAGCTCGTCGATGAGGAGGCCGTAGGCCTTGCCGAACTCGCGGTCCTTGTAGTCGCTCCCGACCTTCATCGCCGTGATCGACTCGGCGCCGCAGAAGCGCTTCATCGCGAAGGGGAGATCGAGGCTGACGGTGAGGGCGTTGATCTTGTCGCCCAAGCTCCCGAGGCTCTCATTGAACTTCTTTGTCTGCACCTGGCAGACGGGAGTGTCGAGCGAGGGGACGACGCTGATGATCGTCGGCTTGCCGAGGAGATCGGCCTTGCGGATGTCCTGCATCGCGTCACCGGTAAGGGTGAAGTCGGGGGCCGCTGCCCCCACCTTGACCTCCTCGCCCACGAGCGTGAGCGGATTGCCCTTGAACGTCACCGCGCCGTGCCGACCCATGCGTGTCCTCCAAAGAAAACGGGAAAACGGAAAACAAAAACCGGGGAACCCTGCCGGAAGTATCGCCAGCGGCAGGGTTTCGGCAAGGTGCGGGGGCGTGGACCGCGATCCGGGCCGGAAGGCCTTGCCTCCCCCCGTAGTATTCCCCGTCCAGGCATGGGCCACAGCCCGGACAGGTTTTCAGGGGGGGATCACCACGGCCAAACCA
>JBAWVV010000169.1:0-8670 GCA_037147115.1 Planctomycetia bacterium
CGTGGTGGGTGAGGACGAGGGAGGGGGGCGAGGCGGGGCAAGAACAGAGCGACCGCCGGGGCTCGCCCCGGCGGTCGCTCGTCGATCATGATGGCCCGTCCTTGGGGACTTGCGGCCGCAGGCCAATCGCCGCTCAGGCGAGCTTGTAGTCGGCCGGCATCGGAATCTTGTAGTTGCCATCCTTGTCGGGCATGACGGGCGGCTCGGCGTCCCAGGACATGTTCTCCGGCATCGTGCGGATATTGCGATCCATCATTTCCTTGAAGCTCACTTCCTTGCCAGAGTAGGTGGCATACCGGGCGAGACAGGCCGAGAAGCTCGACGTCGCGCCGTAGTAGGCGTTGTTGAGCGGCGTGTCGTTGCGGATGGCCGCTTGGAGCTCGTCGTGCTCCACCTGGTAAGGATTCGGATTCTCCCCCTGGTACTTCCACAGCACCTTGCCGGTGTAATCGGCGATCTCGCCGATCCGCACCTGGGCCTTGGTCCCCTGGAAGTACTCGTCGACCCGACCGTCGCCGCCGGGGAACTGCCGGCACTGGCTGGCGATCCGCACCCCGCCCGGATAGACGAAGTTGACGCAGTGGTGGTCATAGATCTCACTCGGCTGGCCCGGCACCCGATTCTGCTTGCCACCGGTGCCGTAGGCCGACTCCGGCACGCCGTCGAGAAACCAGTTGGCGACGTCGATGTTGTGGACGTGCTGCTCGCAGACGTGGTCGCCAGAGAGCCAGTTGAAGTGGTACCAGTTGTTGACCTGGAACTGCATCTCCGTCTGGTTCGGCTGGCGGTTGCGGTACCAGATGCCACCGCCGTTCCAGTAGACCTGCCCGCCGATGATGTCGCCGGCGAGCCCCTCGCGGATCCGCTTCACCGTCTCGCGGTAACGGTTCTCGTAGCGGCGCTGGAGGCCGACGGCCACCTTGAGCTTCTTCTCGTCGGCCATCTTCGCCGCCGTCAGGCAGACCTGGGCGCCAAAGCTGTCGACGCACACCGGCTTCTCCATGAAGACGTGCTTCCCCGCCTTCACCGCTTCCTGGAAGTGAAACGGCCGGAAGCCGGGGGGCGTCGCGAGGATGACCATGTCGCAGTGCTCGAGGACCTGCTTGTAGGCATCGATCCCCTGGAAGCGGCGATCCGCTGGGCATTCGATCTTGTCCTTCATCTCCTCGACGGCCCGCAGGGCACCATCGATGCGATCGCCGAAGGCATCGCCGATCGCGGTCAGCTTGACGTTTGACCCCGGCACCGAGAGCGACTGCTGGAGGGCACCGGTGCCACGGCCGCCGGCGCCGATGAGGCCGATGCGGATGACGTCGCTCGACGGGTTTTGCCCGTGCACGACCGGCACTGCGGCGAGGGTGCCGCCGATCGCTCCGGCGACCTTGAGGGCGTCGCGGCGGGAGAAGGTGCTCGTGGGGGTGCCTGGGCGGACGGGTGCGCTCATCGCAGGGGAACTCCTGACCGGGGGGGAAGCAACCAAAGACATTCTGCAAGGATACCCTGCCGACGGCAGCGGGGAAACGGGGGCCAGGGTCACTCTTCCGCGGCCGCATCCGAGCCACGACCGCGGATGAAGAGACGGATCGGCACCTCTTTCAGGAAGGTGGTCTGCCGCAGGGAATTGACGAGGTACCGCTTGTAGGGCTCGGTAATGCCGCGGGGGTCGCTCGTGGAGAGGACGATCGTCGGCGGATTGACCTCGACCTGGGTGGCGTAATAGATCCGGACCGGACGACCGCGGGGGTCGGCGGGGGGATGGTTGGTTTCGACGGCGGTGCGGATGGCGGTGTTGAGCTTCGCGGTCTGGATCCGGGTGCTGCTCTGCCGGAACAGCCGCTGCGCGGTGTCGACGACCGCTTTCACGTTCCGCCCCGACGTGGCCGTGGTGAACTCGACCGGGGCCCAGGGCATCGAGCGGAAGGTCTCACGGAGGTAGTCGTCCCATTCCTTCCGATCCACCTCGCCGGCATAAAGATCCCACTTGTTGACCACGAACACGACCGGCTTGGCCTCCTCGAGGATCGTGTCGACGAGTTGCTTGTCGACGCGCCCGATCGGCTCGGAGGCGTCGAGGAACAGGAGCACGACGTCGGCCCGCCGGATGCTCCGTTCGGCGCGGTGGGTGGAGTAGAAGTCGAGGTCCGTCTTCCGGCTCTTCGTCCGCCGCAGGCCCGGCGTGTCGATGGCCAGGAACGAGTGGCCGTCGACCTCGAAGCGGACGTCGATGCTGTCGCGCGTGGTGCCAGCAATGGGGCTGGTGATCACGCGATCCTCGTGCGCCAGCGCGTTGGTGAAGGTGCTTTTTCCCACGTTGCGGCGCCCCACGATCGCCAGCTTCATCTCCGGCAAGCCAGCCCCCTCGGCCTCCTCGGGCCAGGCCTCGGGGAGATGCGCGACGATCTCCTCGATCAGTTCAGCGCGGTTGCGGTTCTGACGGACGCTGACCACCAGCGGCGGGCCGAAGCCGAGCACGTCGAAATCATGGGCGAGGAGGTCATACTTCGTATCGTCGGCCTTGTTGGCCACGAGCAACACCGGCGCACCGGTGGACCGCACCCGCCGGGCGACATCACGATCGGCGGGGAGGAGGCCGCTGCGCACCTCGACGACGAACACGATCAGCGCCGCCGTCGTCAGCCCGGAGGTGATCTGGGCATCGATCTGGGTGGTGAGCCCATCGGGATCGTCGAACCCCATGCCGCCGGTGTCGACAAGGTCAAAGACCCGGTCCTCGAGGCTCACCCGCTGGACGAGCCGGTCACGGGTGACGCCGGCGGTCGGGTCCTCGATGGCGATCCGCTTCTCGATCAGCCAATTGAACAGGCTCGACTTCCCCACGTTCGGCCGGCCGACCACGATCACTTGGGGGATGACTTCATTCGCTGGCATCACTCGACTCCATCAGGTCGCCGAGACGCCGGCGCGGCATGGCGTGGACAAGGTAACGGTGGGTAATCGCGACCGACAGATCGCGGAGATGGCCATCGAGCCGCACCAACAGCCGGTCGAGCTGCCCGCGGGCGCCGTCCGAATCGGGGACGACCAAGGCCGAAACATCGGCGAGGCGGAGCAGCCCCGTGGCCGCCATCGCCGCGCGCTGATCGTCGGCGAGGACCGGCGAGCCGCTGTCGCGGGGGAGGGCACTGACATGGGCCTCGAGTGCCGCCATCTGGAAGCCGACGCTGCGAGGATTCGTCTCGTCGGTGAGGAGGAGGTCGACCAGCGGGGCAGCTTGGAGGGTGCCGAGGTAGCGGTTGCGGTAGGTCATCGAACTGTCGGCGATCTCGAGGAGCATCTCGTCGATCCGCTGCTCGTCGGCCCGCGCCGTCACGATGGTGCTCCGGAGGAGGTGCACCATGCCGGTGGCCCGTTCGAGGCGGCGGCCCATGTCGAGGAACCGCCAGCCCGGACCGCGCGTCATGCTTTCGGTACCGAGGCCGGCGAAGGCGGAGAAATCGAGGATCAGCATGTCGAGGAAGGAGAGCACGTCGCCGTCGTGAACAAGCACGACCGGTGTCCCGCCAGCCCCAGCGCGGACGTCGGCCAGCCCGTCGCGGCGAAGACGGGAGAGGATCTTCCAGGAATCGATCGAGATCCTGTCGCGGGCAACACTGGCCATCTGCCACATCGCCCGGATCGAGGCCGCGACGCTCGTCGGGCGCGATTCGTCGAACACCAGCGACTGCACCTCGGCGGCGATCTCCGCCGGCGTCTCCGGCCGACCCGGCTCCTGCCACTCGGGGCGGACGACGGGGGGCTCGGCGAGCGTGGCGAGGAGGCGGGCGACCGCCGCGGCACTCTCGAGCGTGCTCTCGGAGGCGACCCGCGCCGACACGGTCCGCAGCAGGCGCGCCGCCGACTCCGCACGCTCGACATGGCGACCGAGCCAATGGAGATGGTCGGCGACGCGGCTGGGAAGGTCGGTGCCGCTGCGCCGCAGGGGAACGGGTTGACCGGGCGGCGGAAGGAGGGAGACCGGTTGCACCGGCCCCGGGGAAAGGACCCAGACATCCTTCGATCCCTGCCCGGAGTCCATCGCCAGTTCCCCCGCTCCGCCCCCACGGAGCGTGAGCCGCGCCAATCCCCCCGGCATCACGATCGGTCCCTCGGGGGTCGCTGCCGAGAACAGCCGGAGGACGACCGGCGCTGCCACCACCCGGCCGCCATCCCAGCAGGGGGCGAGCGACCGCTCGACGATCTCCCGCCCCACCCAGTCGCCGGGGCGGGCCCGGATGCGGTTCACCAGCGCCTCGCGCCCCGCGGCATCGATGAGCTTCGGCACGTAGCGCTTCGGCCCCCCCGGAATCGAGACGACCGGTTCGATGACAAGGTCGTCGAGCCGGGCCAGGACATGGGAGAGCCCGTCAGGGCGGCCGCACCACCACGACTGCGGCGACGGAAGGAGCAACTCCTCGCCGAGGAGACGACGGGCAACGGCGGGGATGTAGCCCATAAAACCGGGTGACTCCACCAGCGCGCTGCCGAGCGGATTGGCCAGCGCCACGCGGCCACCGCGCACCGCCTGCACGAGCCCCGGGGTGCCGGCCAGAGCGCCGCTGTCCAACTCGAGCGGGTCGCATTCACGATCGAAGACGCGGCGGAGGAGGACGTCGATCGGCACGAGCCCGCCGAGGGTCTTCAGGCAGGCACGGTCCTCGCGAACGGCGAGATCGCCCCCCTCGACCAGTTGCAGCCCCAGGTAGCGGGCTAGGTAGGCATCCTCGAACCAGGTCGGGCTCGACGGCCCGGGGCTGAACAGCGCGATCCGCGGGACGTCCCGCCCGGTGTCGAGCGCCCGCAGCATCGACCGCAGACCGATGAAGAAGGGGGCCAATCGCTCCACGTGTGACTCGTGGAACGCCGCCGGGAGGAGTCGCGAGACGACGAGCCGGTTCTCGAGCGCGTAGCCGAGCCCGTGCGGCACGCCGGTGCGATCGCCGAGCACGTGCCAACGACCGTCGCCGTGGCGGGCGAGCACGGAGGCGTGGAGATGGAGATGACGCCCTCCCGGCAACCGAATGCCGTGGCAACAGCGGAGGAACGCCGGATGGCCGAGGACGAGCTCGGCGGGCACCACCCGTTCTTTGAGGAGATGCTGCGGGCCGTAGAGATCGGCGAGGAGGGCGTCGAGGACCCGCAGGCGCTGACGGATCCCTGCTTCGATTTCCCGCCAATCGTCGGCCGCGATGACCAACGGGATCGGATCGAGGACCCACGGACGCTGCCCCCCCTGGGCATCCTCGTGGATGTTGTAGGTGACGCCGTTGTCGCGGATCAGCCGCCGCGCCTGCTCCCAGCGCTCGGACAGCTCCGCTTGATCCCACTGCCGGAGAATCGATGCCAGCCGCCGCCAGTGCGGGCGCGGCTCGCCTGCCGAGGAGAACTCGTCGTGTGAGCCGGCTGGGACGCGGTACGACGCGAACGGATCGACCGGCCCGAGGGGCTCGGTTTCGGGGTAGGGCATCGGCAACAGAAAGCTCCGGAATGAACCGGAGTGTACCACGCACGCCGGTCAGCCACTCAATCGACGAGCGTCTCCTCCAGCTCGTCGACGAGGGAGGCGAACCTCGTCAAGCCCGTGGCCACCGGCTCCGGCCGCTCAAGATCGACGCCCGCATCGCGGAGCAGTTCGAGCGACCACCGCGAACAGCCACCGCGGAGGAACCCCAGGTAAGCGTCGATCTCCGCTTGGCCACCGCCGGCCACCCGTTCGGAAAGGGCGATCGCGGCCGACAATCCAGTGGCGTACTTGTAGACGTAGAACGCGCTGTAGAAGTGGGGGATCCGCAGGCACTCCAGTTCGAGCTGGTCGTCGATGACGAACCGGGGGCCGAAATAGGCATCGAGCAGTCCCCGGTAGAGACCGCGGAGGTGCTCGAGCGTCAGCGGCTGGCCGGCTTCGGCCGAGGCGTGTGTGAGCCGCTCGAACTCGGCGAACATCGTCTGCCTGACGATGGTGGCCCGGATGCCGTCGATCTCCCGGGCGAGGATCGCCGCCCGCTCGCGCGGGGTCCGCGCCTTGGCCAGGAGCGCCCGGGCGAGGAGTTGCTCGTTGAACGTGCTCGCCACCTCGGCCACGAAGATCGTGTAGCCGGCGAGCTGGTAGGGCTGGGCCTCCGCCGAGAGCCGCGTGTGCATCGAATGCCCCGCCTCGTGGGCGAGCGTGAACACGTGCTCGATCCCCTCCTCCTGGAAGTTCATGAGGATGTAGGGATCGGAATCATAGGTGCCGGAGCTGAAGGCCCCGGACTGCTTGCCGGCGTTCGGGTAGCGGTCGCACCACCGCCCCCTCAAGCCCGCCTCGAGGCGGCGGCGATACTCGGCACCGAGGGGCTCGAGGGCACCGACGACAAGCCCCACCGCCTCGTCCCAGGTGTGCCGCATGGGCACATCCTGGGCGAGGGGGACGTAGCAATCGTAATGGTGGATCTCATCGAGGCCGAGGAGACGGCGGCGAAGATCGTAGTAGCGGTGAACGGTGGGGAGGTGCGCGCGGACGGCGGCCACGAGCTGGTCGTACACCGCCACCGGAATGTTGTCGTTGAACAGCGCGGCGCCGACGGCGGTGGGATGGTGGCGCACCCGGGCGGCGTAGACATCCCGCTCCACCGAGCCGGAGAGGGCGGCGGCGAGCGTGTTGGCATGGGCGGCGTACTCGTCGTAGAGCTGGTGGAAGGCGGTCCGGCGCACGCCCCGATCGGCATCAAGGAGAAACGTCGTGAAGGTGGCGTTGGAGAGCTCCGACGATCTTCCCTGGCCGTCCACGACCGAGCCGAACTTCATGTCGGCGTCGGTGAGCTGCCGAAAGACCTTGGCGGCAGTCCCGGCGAACGTCCCCTGCATGGCGAGCAGTTTTTCCTCCCGTTCCGAAAGGACGTGCGGACGGGTGCGAACGAGCCGCTCGAGACCGATGGAGTGGGGCGTCAGGATCGGCAGGTCGAGCCAAGCGGCGAGTGTCGCCGGATCGATGCCGAGGATCTCGGGCCGGAGAAAGCTCGTCTTCTCCGCCAACAACGTGGCAACATGCTGGAATCGCCCCACCATCCTCTGCGGCTCCGGAGCGGCCTGATCCTCGCTGGCCCGCAGATGCGCGTAGGTGCCGAGCCGGTCTCCCACCCGGTCGACCTCGATGTCATAGGCGAGGCAGCAGGCGAGATCCTCGGGCGAACGGCCGAGCGAGCCGGCGAAGGCGACGAATTGGGGGATCATCCCCTCCCAGGCCGCCAGAGCCTCTTCCCACTCCCCGTCGGAGGCAAACAAGCTGGCGAGATCCCAGGTATCCCCCACCGGTATGTCTCTGCGGGCCTTGAGGGCGCCGTCGGTATCGCTGCGGTCCATTCGGGGGAATCCTTCCAGGGGAACGGGGGAAAGGGATCATGGGCCAGACGCCGAGCCGGGCGCGGGGGGGTCGGCTGTCACAGCCGCCACACGGCGCTCCCCCAGGCGAGGCCACCGCCGAACCCGCACACGGCAATCGTGCTCCCGGGCCCGACGCGCCCCTCGCGCCAGGCTTCATCGATCGCCAGCGGAATCGATCCGCTCGAGGTGTTGCCGTAGCGGTCGATGTTGATGGCAAACCGATCGGCCGGCACGCCGAGGGCCTGCCGCGTCGCCTCGATGATCCGCAGATTCGCCTGATGGAGGACGAAGCAATCGATGTCGTCGAGCGTGAGGCCGGCGGAATCGACCACGGCGCGGAGATTCTCCTCGGCCAGGCGGATGGCCCACTTGAAGACGGCCCGGCCGTCCATCCGCATGAACTGCTCGCGCCGGGCCAAACCCTCGGCGCTGACCGGCTGGCGTGAGCCGCTCATCGGGCAGACGAGGAGGCCGGCACCGCGGCCATCGGACCCGAGCGCGAAGGAGAGAAGCCCGTGCTGTTCGCCCGCGGCAGGATCCTCGGTCCGCTCCAAGAGCACCGCCCCCGCGCCGTCCCCGAACAACGGCCAGGTCTTGATGTCGTCGGGATCGACGACGCGGGAGTTGGTATCGGCACCGATCACCAGCGCGTGCCGGCTGGCTCCGGTGGCGACAAACTGTGCGGCCGTGATCAGGGCGTAGACGAATCCCGCACAGGCCGCCGTCACGTCCATCGCCGGTGCCTCGATGCCAAGCCCCTCCTGGACGATGCAGGCAGTCGACGGGATCGACATGTCGGGGGTGAACGTGCCGAGGACGAGGAGATCGACGTCCGCCGGGGAAACGCCGCTGTTGCGGAACAGGTCGCGCCCCGCCGCTGTGGCGAGATCGCTGGTGGCCATCGACGCCGGCGCGTGCCGGCGCTCGCGGATCCCGGTCCGTTCGAGGATCCACTGCGCATCACAGCCGAGCCGGGCGAGGTCTTCGTTGGTGACGACTTCGTCCGGAACGGCATGCCCGACCCCGCGGAGCCGGAAGCCGGTGGTCCTGCCGAACCGCGACGCGCGGGGCGACGTGAGGATGTCAGACATCACGATCCGGCCGGTGGCACGGGCTCCGGTGTCGCGGGTGGCACCGGGGCATCGACAGGCGCGGCGGGCTCGGTGGCGGGAGCGGGCGCGTCTGCCGGCGGGGCGGTGTCCCCGGCCGGGGCTGAAGGAGCCTCCTCCCCTGCAGGGGCCGGAGGTGCCGTGTCGGCATCGGCGGGGGCAACATCTGTCGCGGTGTTGCGCCCGCTGCTACCGGTATGGA
>JBAWVV010000170.1:0-8625 GCA_037147115.1 Planctomycetia bacterium
AGCGCCACCCAGACCGCCACGACGATCCCCCGGCGACCGCCGACCTTGAAACATGCCACGTCGATGTCCTCCGAGGGCCACGGGGGGGGCTCGATGTCCCGCTCGCCCCCGGTCGGCCGCCACGCCGACGGCGGGCAGACCGCCTTCCATTTTACCTCCCCGCAGCCCAATCGGTACCTCGAAAACCGGCCTCGATTCCTGCGGCTTTCACCGCAGCGGCGGGCCGGCGAGATCCTCGCCGTCGATCGAGAGGACCTGGAAGTGGTGGACGGCCGGCACATCGGCCTTCCACGCCCACACAAGCTTTCGCTCCGGCGACACCTCGACGAGGCGTTCGCCATGCTTGCCGACATGGTAGCTGGCGACCATCGTGTTGCCGTTGGGGAGCCGCTGGATCCCACAGGCGTCGGCGATGGCACCGTCGACGTCGCTTGTGTCAATCTGCCAGCGGATCTTCCCCTCCTTGTCGAACTCAACGACCCGGTTGCCGTTGGTGAGGCCGGCGAGGATGCCGCCGTCGGCGAGCGTGATCGCGGTGAACGGCCAGGTGTTGAGCTCCGGGGCGGCGGGATCGCGGGTGCCGATCCGCGCCAGTTCCTTGCCGGTGGCGCCGTAGCGGATGATCGCGAAGTCGAAGAGGTGGGGGCAGAGGTAGGTGCCGTCGGCCTGCTTGCGGCTCATCCGGGTCTGCATGTGACCGTTGGCCTTCTGGCACAGAAGCGGGAACTCGACCTTCACCGTGCCGTCGGCGGCGATCTCGAGGAGCCGCGGATTCGGCCCTGCCTCGGTGAGGACGTAGGTCCCCTCGGCGGTCTTCTGGATGCTGTTGACCTCCTCCTGCGTGCCGTCGTAGCGCCACACCACCCGATCGGCCGCGCCATCCCGGCCGGGCTCGATCTCGACCGCCGCGCCCCCCGCGCCACCATCCCCGCGGGACAGCGCGAGGAGAACGTTGCCATCAGGGAGGACCCACCCCTCGCGGGTATTCGCCGGATGGCTCCACTCGACCTTCCCCTCGGGGTGATCAGGGGAGATCTCGACAATCGCCGTCCGCGGCCCGCAGACAAGCACGCGGCGCGACGGCGTCGGGGCCCCCTCGGCAATCCCCTCGGCGAACATCGAGTGAAGGGCCGCGGCGATCATGGCCAGGAGGAGCGTCGAGAAACGGAGGGAAGACATAGAACGGCTCCGACGGCGAGTGAGTGGGGTCGAGAGTGGGGCTCGGCAGGCACCGATACAAGCATGCTACCCGATCGCCACCGCGGCCAACCCGACGCCCCCCGCTTGTGGTCACGACCGGCACGGCGGAGGATTGCCTACCGCACCGGCGAGCGCTTCCTCTCCACGCCGCTGTTGAATTGTGTCGGCATGAACGGATCATCGGCGACGAACGACTTCACGATCTGAGCTCCGGCCGAACACCCCCTTTCTTCCTTTCACCCCACCGGTCCGACGCGGCAACGCCACCGCCACACCAGATGCCTCCGTAGCCGCCGCCGAAGGGCGCTCCTCCAGGGCCGTTGCGGCGACGCTGCCGATCAGCGCGGTGCGGGAATCGAGCCGATCCGCGGCCAGAATCGTCTCTTCACGGCGCACCGGGGGGGGTGTCCAGGAGCCATCGAGGACGGCACCCTCGGGCCAATAGATGCGGAGGTAGAGCGAGAACGAGCCGGTGGGGGTGACAAGCCGGTTGGGGCGCGCCGGATCTGCCCCGCCGGCCAGCGCTGGCCCGACGAGGATCGAGAGCGATCCATCCTCCGCGAGCTCGACCCCTGCCGTGTGCGACCCGATCGCATGGGGCCCGTCGCCATCGGGGAGGGCATGGTGCTGGTCGTAAATCGTTACCGACCAGAAGGCCCTGGCCGGAGGAAGCGCCCCGGCGGGGAAGGTCAGGCGGTAGTGCTCCCCCCCTTCGAGACGCTCACCAAGAGCGTCGAGATCGAGGTAATAGTAACGGGCCTCCTGGGCCGTGTTCACGAAGACATTCGACTTCGCCACCGCCGTGCGCGTGAGATAATCGCCACCGAACGAAGCGCCATTGTCAACGGTGGTCCAGTGCCCCGGCAGCGGGCGGCCGACGTTGCGGAAATGGAACAACGGCTCGACGATGTCACGCTCCGCTTCGGAGGCTGCCACGACGGCCTGCGCTGCGATATCGGGGCGCGTTTCCATCGCCCGGATGAGCCCGTGGAAGCGGGCATAGAGCGACTCCTCCCCCGGCAGCGGCGGCACCGCGGCGAGGACCTCGGGCAGAGCCTCGAAGAATGCCTCCGGCGAGACGCCCCCCTGATACCGTCCCCGGCTGGCAAGATTCGGCAGCCAACGCGACCGCGACCAATCATGGGTCCGCGGCGCTCCGTCGAACTCGGCGAGTGGATAAGCCACGATCTGGTTGACCGCCGGCTGGGCGGCCAGTCGATCCTCCTCGGTGCCGTTGACATGGACGCGCGGCAGGCAATAGCCGTAGCGGGTCGGGCAGCGGAAAACCCCGGCGATCCCGGCCGGGACCCCACCATTCCAGTCGGGCCCGACGACGAGATAGCACCCCGGCTGCGTGCCGTGCATCTGCCCCACCCGGGCGAAGGCATCGGTGCGATGGTCGCCGAGTTGATAGAGCCAGAAGCGATTGCCGAAGTCGGGGATCTGGATAACGACGGCATCCGCGGCCAGATCGAACATCCCGAAGCCGTAGATCACGTCCTGGTTCGCACAGGGAACGACGGTCGTCCGCGGCCGGATGATGTCGGTGAGCATCGCTAGGCGGTTGACCGGAGCGACCGGGATTCCGCCGCACCGCCCCGGGGCCGGCACGCGCTCCAGCGCCAAGCGGCACTGGTGGAGATAGACCAGCGCCCAGCCCCAAACGTAGGCCTCCCGAGCAGTGCAGCAGAGCTCATCGAGCCCGACGCGATCGGCCGTGGTGCCGTCCGCGATCGTGGCCCGGGGGATCGGCGTGGCACAGAAGGCCCGCGGCCCGCCCAAGATCAGCGAAAGCGTGACGAATGCCAGAAGGACGGATGGCGCCAGTCGGAACGACATCGGTGCAGACATGATCGAAGCCCTCGGGAAGGTGGGTGGTCGGCGGAAGCGGAAGTGAAATCACCTCCGCGACAACAGCGATCCAGACGACACGAACCCATCCCGCTCATCCGACACCCTTTTCCACCTGGCACCGAGGCTCGATGATCGATCGAGAAGCGAATCATTCTATGCTTCGGACGACCGGCGACGACCTCCTTACGAACACCGGCGGAAAACTATCTGGGGAGGTCGTGACGCCTGGAGCGTCGGCACGGCTCCCGATCGGCCTAACGCTGGCGGCCACGCGGCGCCGCTGCGAGAGACGGCGATGACACCGGCCGCCTCGGGCAGCGCCCCCGCCGGCCAAGCTACCAGCCGCATCCATCACGTCCCATGATGCTCATGGGGGAAGAAAAAGGTGCCAGCATCACGCCGCCCGATCGCCGGGCGGTGATTGGGCCGCGGTCAAAAGGCTCTGCCCCGAGGGCCCGATCGGCGGGGCCGACGTGACCGGCGACTCGCCGAAGTAGTACTTCTTCGCGTCGGGGTTGTTGAGCACCTCGTCGGCAGTGCCGTGGCACAGGACCTTGCCGGCGCGGATGACGTAGCTGCGGTCGGTGATGGCGAGCGTCTCGCGCTCGCGGTGGTCGGTGATGAGGATCGAGATCCCGTCATCACGGAGCTTGACGATGATCTTCTGGATGGAGTGGATCGTGACCGGATCGATGCCGGTGAACGGCTCGTCGAGGAGAATGATCCGCGGCTTGGTGACGAGGCAACGGGCGATCTCGAGGCGCCGCTTCTCGCCCCCAGAAAGCGACCCGGCGCGAGACTTGCGGATGTGCTGGATCGAGAATTGCTCGAGCAATTGCTCGCAGCGCTCGCGGCGCTCCTTCCGGTTCATCCCCACCAGCTCCATGATCGCCAGGAGGTTTTGTTCGGTGGAGAGCTTGCGGAAGACGCTCTGCTCCTGGGCGAGATAGCCCATGCCGCCGTCGCGGGCCCGCTTGAACATCGGCCAATCGGTGATCTCCTCGTCGTCGAGGAGGACGCGCCCCGCGTCGGGGATCACCATCCCGCAGGTCATTCGGAAGCTCGTCGTCTTGCCAGCGCCGTTGGGGCCGAGGAGGCCGACGATCTCCCCGGAATCGACATAGAAATCGACCCCGTCGACCACCCGGCGCCGGCCGTAATTTTTCACGAGGCCTTCGACCTGCAGCAGCGGCATCGGGATCCCCCTTTGGCAGGGATGGCGTTGTCGACGAAAATTCAGCGCACAGGCCCCATCCTCCCGAAGTTCGGCCAGGAGGGCAATCGCAACTCGACCGGGTTTCCCCGCACCCGGAAGCGCACGGGCATCGCCCAACTCGGGTACCAGGCGTGCGGCCAGAAGATCGTCAGCGCCTTGCCGACAATCAGGTTGCGGTCGACGTGATGCCCCTCGAGCCACAGCCGACTGTCCTTGCTCGCGGCCGAATTGTCGCCGAGGACGAAGAACTGATCGGCCTCGAGCGGAAAGTCGAGCCGCGGCTTCTCGATCATCCCGCCGACGGCGCTGATGCCGTCGGCCCCGATGTAGAAGATGTCGCGGAGGACGCGCACCCGGGACAGCCCGATCGTGGCACCGCTCGCCGTCACCCCGGCCGGCGCGAGGTCGGTGGCGGTGTCGACCCCGGGGCGGGGCTCGTCCCTGACCGGCTTGGCAGCCTCGGCGGAGCCGATCGGTGCGGCCCATGTCGTTGGCCGGTCGAACACGATCCGGCGGCCGTCGACGAACAACGACAATTCATCGTCGACGTTGGCAAACAGCACCGTCCAAGCCCCCCGGCCGCGGAGCTTCGTCGCAGCCTTCGGTGCCGTTCCCCCCAAGCCTGGGCTGACGAGCTCGACGCCGCCGGTCGAGAGATCGATCCGGGCCTCGTGGCGGCGCCCTGCCTCAACGAGATCGAGGGTGACCGTGCCAGCGTCCCCCCGGTTCTCGAGGCGCGCCTCCACCGCCAGGTCACCGACCCAGTGGGAGCGCGTGGCCATCGCGTTGTAGGGCTGGAAGTCGTCGATGAGCAGCGGCGACAACTCACCGTCGACCCGGCCGCCCGCCCCGACCTCCTCCCAATCGTCGGACGTCGGCATGAAGTGGCGATAGCGGAGCGTGGCCGCTGCGGTCCCCGCCGCGCCGACGGCCCAGGAACGGCCCCCGTCAGCGCTCGACCACCCTGCCGCGGTGCCCGGGGCGGCCCAGTCGGCCCAGCGCGAGGGCCAGCCGGCCTGTGCCAGCTCGGCCGACTCGTGGCGCGAATCGTGGACGCACTGGAGCATGGCCCGAAGCTTCGCCGTCGGCTTGCGGGCGATCGTCGGCTCGGCGGCATCGCGGCTGGTCCAGATGTCCCCGCCGGCGATCGAGACCGTCTCCCCCGGCAGCCCGATGAGGCGCTTGATGTAGTTCGTCTTGGCATCCTCCGGATAACGGAAGACGACGACATCGAAGCGCTTCGGCGCGACGTAATCGTAGGCGAACTTGTTGACGAGGATCCGGTCGCCGTTGAACGACGGGTAGCGCGGATCGTATTCCTTGTGCGAATCGCTGAGGAGATCCATGACATGGCCGCAGTTCGGGCAGCGGGATGAGCCGATCAGCTTGCTGGCCAGGCGCATGCGGACCTGCTCGAGCTGGCCGTGCGGAGACTCGAGCGACTCGACCCGGCGACGGGCCTGTTCGCGCTCGCCGGCGGGGGCACCCTGATCGGCCATCACGCCGCGCGCCCGGACGAGATCCCCTTCGAGCTGCGTGAGCTGCGCGCGGAAACTCTGCGACTGGTCATCCTCCTCCGCGCTGCAGCCGACCCGGTAGTCGCGGCCACAGGCCGAGCAGACGAGATCCTTGTGACGCCCCATCAGGGCCGGCGCCATCGACCCGGTGGGGATGACGAACGCTTCCGCCTCGAAGGCCCGGAAGAGGAGGGCGAGGGTGAAGGCGACGACGATCGATTCGATCGTCTCCCGGCCGAAGGCGAGTGGACCGACCACGACGTCGCGGGGCCGCAGCCGGGCGGCGGCGGGGACGGTCGGGGAATCGCCGGCCGGCGGGGGAGCGGACCGAGTCTTGTCGACGGACATGCGACGGGCTCCGGACGGAAGGAAGGGGATCGGCAGACTATTTTGTCAGGGGGCCCCGGGGCAAGCGATCCGGAAGATGCCTCCTCTTCGCCCCCCATCCACGCTCACTTTCCCAACAGCTGGCCAACCACCCCCTCGACGTCGTCGTAGGTGAAGGGACGCTTGAGCCGCTTGGCAGCGTCGTCTTCGTCGAACCGCTGCACGAGCTTTCCGTCGGGGCCGTAGACAGACACTGCCGGGACACTTACGAGGTCGAGCTTCCGGTAGACGGCATCGGCCTCCTCCGTGCAGAGGAGATTGATGATCCCTCCGGCGCCGACCTTGTCGAGAAACGCCTGCACCGGCGGAAGAAGCTCCTCGGGGGCGTCGATCCCCTCGTAGTCGAGGGAGAACGAAATGCAGGCGATCCTCTCACCGTGGGTTTTTTTGAGGGCGACAAGCCGGGGAAACTCCTTCACGCACGGCGGGCAGGAGGTGCTCCAGAAGTCGACGACGACCACTTTCCCGGCGTGCCGGGAGATCTCGGCGTCGAGCCCAGCCTGGTCGACGAGCCGGACGGTTGCCTTGCCGTTTGTCTGGACCGGCGGCTGGGCCGGGGCCGGGGCCGCCAACACCCCCGCGACGACGATGACGGTTCCCAGCCAGGCCGCGCGACGCGACAATCCTCCCCACGCTCCCCACGCTCCCACCGTTGACACCGCACGCTGTTCCGCCATGGCCACCTCCCGGTTCGTCCATCTCCGCCACAAGCCCCCCGACAGCTTCGCCGTGCCGCGGGAGCTGATCGTGGCCTGCGCTCCGATGCGCAGCCACATCAATCTCTCCCACATCGTACGAACCTGCGGCTGCTTCGGCATCAGCAGGGTGATTGCCTGCGGCGCCGCCCGCCTCGACGACAAGATTGCCCGCGACGGGGCCGATTCGGTCGTTCTCGAGGTCCACCGCAGCCTCGGCCCCGTTCTCGACCGGCTCAAGCGCGAGGGCTGGCAGCTGGTCGGGCTCGAGCAGACGACCGGCTCGGAGCCCCTCTTCACCTTCCCGTTTCTGTCGCGGACGGTCCTCGTGATCGGCAATGAACGTCTCGGGCTGGAGGAGGAGATTCTCGAGCGGCTCGACCGGGTCGCCGAGATCCCGATGGCCGGCCTCCCTCACAGCCTCAACGCCGCCACGTCGACCGCCGTGGCGGTCTACGAATACTGCCGGCAGTTCCCCGCCGGCGGTGGCCCCTCGAGGCTTCCCCCACCGTCATGACGCTCCTCATCGGCACCGACGAGGCTGGCTATGGCCCGAACCTCGGCCCCCTCGTCGTCGCCGCCTCCGCTTGGCGGGTGGTGGACGGCGGCGCCGACGGCGCTGATCGCCTGTCGCGCGCGGCGGCCGACATCGGCGCAGCGGCTGGGCTCGGGCAGCCCCCCTGGGCCGACTCGAAGCAGCTCTACAAGCCGGGGGGCGGACTTGTCGCGATCGAGCGCGGCGTCCTCGCCGCTCTCGCTGCGACCGCGCAGAGAACGAGCCACGGGATCCCCTCCGACGGCGCCGCGCTTTCGACAAGGCTCGGCATCGATCTCCCATCGATCGACGCGCCGGCGGAATGGACGTTGTTCGAGGGGATGGCGCTCCCCGTCGCCGTTCCCCCCCGGGCCCTCGCGCTCCTCGCGGAGACGGTCGCCACCGCGCTTCCCAGGCTTGGGGTGCAGCTCGTCGCAGTCGCCTGCCGCGTCCTCCATCCCGGTGCGTTCAATGCCCTCCTCGACGCCGGGATGAACAAGTCGGACATCCTCTCCCGAACGACGCTCAACCTCGCCGCCGAACTGCGTGCCACCGCTCCCGGGGCGCCAGCCGTGGTGTGGTGCGACCGGCACGGAGGGCGGAAGTCGTACGCGGCCCTCGTCGGGCGGCATTTCGCCGCGCCGCTGGTCCGCACGATCGTCGAAACCCCCACCTCCAGCACCTACGCGATCGACGCATCAAGCCTCCGGATCGAGTTCACCGTCGGCGGCGAGGCCCGGGTGCCGGTGGCGCTGGCGAGCATGACGGCGAAGTACGTCCGCGAGCTGGCAATGGCCGCTTTCAACGTCCACTGGGGCAGCCTCGCGCCGGGGTTGCGGCCAACGGCGGGCTACCCCCTCGACGCCCGCCGGTGGCGCGGAGATGCGGCGGCCACTCTCGACCGCTGCGGTATCCCACCAGACGCATTCTGGCGGCGGGCGTGAGGGCCTCGGCACGGCGGCTGGACTGGTTCGGCCCGGCCCTCGATAATCGCTTTTCATGCCGCTGTGCGGCAGGTCACCTCCGTGGAGGGGTTATTCCCTCCACAGAGCCCAGGGCCGGTAGCACCGGCCGGAGAGCCCGGTTGTTCGAGGAGCAATGATGAACCGACCCGACAACCAGCAGACGGATCACGGCGGTGATCCCACTCCCCGCACCTCCGTGAGCGATGCCACCATCAACCTCGCCCCCCAGGCCGGTGACGATGGCGGTGCAACGTTG
>JBAWVV010000171.1:0-8585 GCA_037147115.1 Planctomycetia bacterium
GCGGTGGAGCACTCGGGGGGCAGGGAGCCGGTCGCTGGAAGGGGCTGGGCGGAAGATGCGTCCGGGACGACCGGGGGGGGCTCGAGCCAGATCTCGTCGAAGAGCGCCTCCTGTCGGGCCGCCAGCCTGTGGCGACGGACCAGTTCGAGGATCGCCAGAAACATACCCACCAGGCGCGACCGGGGCATAGCCTCGTCAAACAGCTCCGAGAAAGCGACCTTCCCGCGCCCGGCCACGAGCCCCTCAATCCGCTCCATGTGGGTCTCGATCGGCGTGTCATCGTGGACGATCTGCCGCGGCCGGCGATTCTCCCGCTTGCGCAGCACCCGCGCCATCGCGCCGACGAGATCCCAGACATGGACATCGCCGATCGACACCTCGGCCGCCTGCGCCCGCCCCGTCGGAAGATCGGAGCCGACGCGGGCGAAACGGAGATCCCAGCGCCGGGCCCGGTCCTCGAGGAGGACAGCAGCGTCGCGGTATTGCTTGTACTCGAGCAATCGCTGGACAAGATCCTCGCGGACCAGTTCGACCGGTTCCTCGGTCTCCTCGGGGCGGGGCACGAGGGCCCGCGCCTTGATCTCGAGGAGAACGCTGGCCAGTTCCACAAACTCCCCCACCTGATCGATCGCCAAGCTCTCGAGGACCTCCAGCGAGGCGATGAACTCCGAGGCGATGACGGCGATCGGCACCTCGGTGATGTCGACCTCCTGCCGCTTGACGAGAAACAGGAGGAGGTCCATCGGCCCCGAGAAGACGTCGGTGGCAACCTTGAACTGCACGCCGGCCTCGGGGGTAGGAGAACGGGGGACCGGCGCGGAAAAGCCCGCTATGCCGAAGTCTCCTCCGGGCATTTGCCGGAGAAACGCCCCTCGTGTCAATGCCGGGAGGCGCGGGGGTGGGGTAGGATGTCGGCCATGAACCGCGACATTCTTTGGGCCCCGTGGCGGCTGGCCTTCATCGAGGGGGATCCCGCCTCCCGGCCCGCACCGGTGGAACCAGCCATCTGGCGGGCCGGTGCCGACCGGGGCTGCTTCCTCTGCCGGGCGGCCTCGGCTGCGCCCGGGCACGACCGCGAGCTGGGCGTCGTCGCGCGGACCGCCACGAGCCTCGTGATCCTGAACCGCTTCCCCTACGCCAACGGCCACCTCCTCGTCGCGCCGCTGGACCACCGGGCGACGCTTGCCGACCTCGACCGCGGGCAACTCCTCGACCTCCAGGAGCTCCTCGTCGCGTGGTGCCGGCAGATCGAGACGAGGATGGAAGCCCACGGCTTCAACATCGGGCTGAATGTCGGAGCCGTCGCCGGAGCGGGGGTTCCGGGGCACCTCCACTGGCATGTCGTGCCGCGCTGGCCGGGGGACGTGAACTTCATGCCCTCGGTGGCGGGGGTTAAAGTGCTCCCCCAGTCGCTCGATGCCCTCTGGCACCAGCTCCGCGGCGAGGAGCCTCAGCGCCCATGACCGATCGACCGACTCCGTCCCCCGGCTCCTGGCCCCCCGACTGGCGAGCGCGGGAGGCGATGATCCTTGCCCCCTGGGCGATGCACGCGGCCGATTCCCAGGGGCGCGTCCACGACGAGCAGCCCCATGCCTTCCGCAGCCCCTACCAGCGCGATCGGGACCGGATCCTCCACTCCGCTGCCTTCCGCCGCCTTGCCCACAAGACGCAGGTCTTCACGGGCTACCACGGCGACTACCACCGCAGCCGGCTGACCCACACCCTCGAGGTGACGAGCATCGCCCGGACGCTCGCCCGGGCGCTGGCCCTCAACGAGGATCTCGTCGAGGCCCTGGCGATGGCCCACGACATCGGCCATCCCCCGCTGGGGCACGCCGGCGAGGATGTTCTCGACGAACTGCTCGCCGACCAGGGGGGCTTCAACCACAACGCCCAGGCGCTGCGGATCATGGAGCTCCTCGAAAGCCGCTATCCGGGTTTCCCCGGCCTGAATCTCTCCCGCGAGGTGCTCGACGGGCAGGCGACGCGCCGCAAGGACGGCAGTGGCGCTCCGCCGATCCTCGAGACGCAGGTGGTCGATGCCGCCGACTCGATCGCCTACGACACGCACGACGCCGACGACGCCGTCGAGCTCGGCCTGGTGCCGCTCGAGGAGCTCCTCGAGCTGCCGCTGGTCGCCGCGGCGGCCGAGCGGGTCCACCAGCGCCACGGGCGGATCGTCGGCGTCGATCTGCGGCGCGCCGTCCTCCTCGAGCTGGTCGACTTCCAGGTCGCCGGGCTCGTCGCCAGGGCGCGGGGCTCGATCGAAGCCCTCGCCATCCGCTCCCCCGACGACGTCCGCCGGGCCTTCCGCGAGGGGGCCGGCCCCGCTGCCGGCAGGATCCTCGCCCCGGCTCCCGACATCGCCGCCGGAAAGCGGGAGCTGGAGCGATTCCTGTTCACACGGGTCTACCGCTGCGAGCGCGTTCTCGCCGTCAGGCTCCCCGCCCAGCAGCGGCTGCGGCAATTGTTCGATTGGTACTGTGCCCGCCCCGAGGAGCTCCCCCGCGGGTTCCGCGGCCGGGCCGAGCTGTTCGGCGCCCGCCGCAGCACCGCCGATTACCTCGCCGGCATGACCGACCGCTACCTCGAGCTCGACCACCGCCGCCGCCTGGGGACGGGCTGACCGGGGCATCGAGACGCCCCCGCACCCCCACGATTCCTACGACCCCACCGACCCATCGAAACCCCCCTATCGGGGATCCGGAGGGATCCTTCCAAGGGCATGGGGACGGTCGTCTGGCGTGGTAGAATCGTTGGGTTACCTCCCAGGAATCGAGCATCGTCCCATGCAGTCCCGGTCGTCGCCGCTAGCCCTCCTCATCCTCCGTGCCCTGTTTTTCATGGTGGCGATGGGGATCGCCGTCCTCATCTTCAGTTCGGAGGGGATGCGGCAGGCCCCCTCTTGGGTGCCGTGGGGCGTGCTCATCGGGATGGCGGTCATCCCGCTGATCGTGATCGGCATCGACTCGTCGATCGAGCGGAAAGACCTGACGGTCATCACGGCGGTCTACTTCGGCATGCTTGTCGGGGTGTTTTTGACCTACGTCGCCATCCTCGTCTTGACGCCAATCCTCCCCCCACCCCCCCGGACGCCGATCTTCGAGTGGATCCCGCTCGTTCTGGGGATGGTGCTGTGCTACGTCTGCACGAGCCTCCTCCTCCAAACCCGCAACGACTTCCGCTTTCTGATCCCGTACGTCGAGTTCGCCCGTGACCTTCAGGGGATGCGGCCGAACCTCCTCGACGCCAGCGTTATCGTCGACGGCCGGATCGCCGAGCTCGCCGAGGCGGGGCTGTTCGAGAGCCGGTTTGTCGTGCCGTCGTTCGTCGTCGACGATCTCCAGTCGGGGTCCGATGCGGCCGATCGCCAGCGCCGGCTCCGCTGCCGGCGGGGGCTCGATGTGCTCAATCGTCTCCGCGAGAGCAAGGCGATCGAGATCGAGGTCCTCCCCCCCGACGACGAGGTCGATGCCGAGGTCTCCGACGACGCCCGGACCGTTGCCATGGCCGGAAAGCTCGGCGGCCGGATCATCACCAACGATCCAAACCTCGTAAAGATCGCCGCCCTCCGCAGCGTCCAGGCGATCAATGTCAACGATGTCTCGGTGGCCCTCCGGCCGACCTACGTCCCCGGCGATCTCCTCACCGTCCGCCTCGTGAAGCCCGGCGAAGAGCATGGGCAGGCGATCGGCTATCTCGACGACGGCACGATGGTCGTCGTCGAGGGAGGACGGGATCAGATCGGCCGGACGGTGGGGGTGAGTGTCACCAGCACCCTCCAGCGACCGGCCGGCCGGCTCGTCTTCGCCCGCCCCGACGATCAGCGGGGGTAGGAGGGCGCCCCTCCCCTCTGGCCCCTCCTGCGCACGCCCCGGCGAAGTTCGCTACGATTTTCCTCCGGGGTTTCCCCTGGGGAAACATTCCGTTGCGTTCACCGCCCGGGGCTAAAGCGCCCCTCCCCGCTGTTCCATGGAGATCCGCATGATCCGTCCGCTCCGCTCCTTCACTCACCGCCTCGCGATCCTCACCCCGCTCGCTGTCGGGCTGGCGTGTGCGCCATCGGCATCTCTTTCGGCCGCCGATGCCGGAAACCCGGCCTATGCCGACCCGGCCAAGACCGACGACGACTTTCCCTTCCAGGGGGAGTACTCGGGGGAGGTGCCCGTCGGTGGCGCCCCGATGAAGCTCGGCGTTCAGGCCGTGGCCCTCGGTGACGGCCAGTTCGACATCGTCGTCTTCCCGGGCGGCCTCCCCGGGGATGGCTGGCAGCCCCCCACGAAGCTCACGGGGAAGGGGAAGCGCGACGGCGCCAGTCTCCCTTTCGAGATCACCGATCCGGATGGGAAGACCCACAAGGCGGTCATCAAGGACGGCGCTGTCGTCGCCGCCGACGGCAACGCCAAGCTCCCCAAGGTGGAGCGGAAGAGCCCGACCCTTGGCACGAAGGCGCCGGCCGGCGCGACGGTCGTTTTCGACGGCAAGGGAGTGGAGAAACTCGAGGGTGGAAAGATGACCCCCGATGGCCTCCTCATGCAGGGCGTGACGAGCAAGGACAGCTTCGGCGATGCCACCTGGCACATTGAGTTCCGCCTCCCCTACCAGCCAAAGGATCGTGGCCAGGGGCGCGGCAACAGCGGCGCCTACCTCCAGGGGGCCTACGAGATCCAGATGCTCGACAGTTTCGGGCTGGAGGGGCTCAACAACGAATGCGGTGGCGTCTACTCCGTCGCCGCCCCGGCGGTGAACATGTGCTATCCACCGCTCCAGTGGCAGACGTACGACATCGACTTCACCGCCCCGAAGTACGACGGCGACAAGAAGACGTCTCCGGCCCGGATGACCGTCCGCCACAACGGCGTCGTGATCCACAACAACGTCGCCGTCAACCAGATCACCCCCGGTGGGACCGGCGGTGACGACAAGCGGGTGAAGGGCCCCCTCCACCTCCAGGATCACGGCAACCCGGTGCGCTACCGGAACATTTGGGTGCAGCCGAAGCCGTGAGCGAACCGGGCTCGGGATCACCGTCGACGCACGCATCGATCGCCCCGGCGGGCCCTCCCGCCGGGGCGACGGTCTGCACGGCCTGTGCCCTCCTCTGCGACGACGGGATCGTGCGCCGGGCGGAGGGGCGCTTCGAGCGCCTCTGCGAGCGTGGTGCCGACGCGTTCGGTCGCGCCGCCGCCGCCACGTGCCCGGCGGCGACGATCGACGGCCGGCCGGCCGACGTGGCCACCGCGATCGCCACGGCGGCCGGGCGCCTCGGCGGCGCCCGACGCGTGCTCGTCACGGGGCTCAACGATGTCACGATCGAGGGAGTGACTGCGGCCTGTGACGTGGCCGAAACGCTGGGCGCGGCGCTCGCTCCGGCCGACGAAGACGCGCGTCATCCGGGGGGACCGACCATCGCCCGTTGCGGCGAAATCACGGCAGCCTGGGAAGAGCTCCGCGACCGGGCCGACCTCGTCATCTTTTGGGGCCATGATCCCGCCGGCTCCCAGCCCCGGTTCGTGGAACGCTTCGTCGCCCCCTCGCTTCCCCATCCCCGGCGGACGATCGCCGTCGGCACAACGCCGCTTCGCGCCCCCCCCCCCCTCGATCACACCCACCTGCCGCTGGACGATGACGACGACGACATCGACCTCGCCCGGCTCCTCCTCGCCTCGATCCTCGATCGCCCCCGAGGTGTCGTCTCTCCTCGACTCGAAGCCGCCGCCGCCGCGCTCCACGGGGCGATTGACGGAGCACGGTGCGTGGCCTTCGTGACCGGCCGCCCCGATCCCCATGGCCTCTCGCGCTGCGGGGTGATCGAGATCGTCCGGGCGCTGTCGCGGCGGCTGCCGGCCTTCGAGATCCCGCTCGATACCTCCCCCCTGGCGCCCAACGCCGCCGGGGCCGCGCTGGCGCTGACATGGCGGTATGGCACGGCAGCCGGAGCCCCCCGGGCCGTGGCAGGCGGCGCGACCCCAGCCCCCCAAGGCCGTCCGGTTGACGCCCTCGGGCTGGTGACTGCCGGAGGGGTCGATGCGATCCTCGCCGTCGGCCGGCTCCCCTCCCGCCTCGACGACGTATTCCGAGCGCAGATCAATCCACGGGGAGTGATCCGGATCGCTCCCGCTGTCCCGGACGGAGCCGGCGAAGGGGTCTTTCTCCGCTGCCGGGAACTGTTCGACGAGACGGGGACGCTCCTCCGTGCCGATGGCCGGACGGTCGAACTGGCCGGTGGTGCCGATGACTCACTGCCATCAGCCGTCGCGCTCCTGGCGGCGATCCATGAGCGGCTGGTCGCCAGGACCGCGCTCGGACCGGAAGGGGGCACGGCATGATCCCCGCGCCCCCCCGACCGCGCTTCGTGCTCCGTGGCGGAACGATCCACGATCCGCTCCATGACCGGGACGGGGTCGTCGACGATCTGTGGATCGACGACGGCACGATCGTGCCCCGGCCAGCGATCACCACGGGGTTCGCCGTCGTCGATGCCAGCGGTCTGGTCGTCATGCCGGGGGGCGTCGATCTCCACAGCCACATCGCCGGCCCCAAGGTGAACCTCGGGCGGCAGATGACTCCGTCCCCGACCGGGCAGGGCCGCAGCGCCGTCCCCACGATCGGTGCCACCGGCTGTCTGTACGCCGCCCTCGGCTATACGACCGTCTTCGATGCCGCGATCGCCACCGGTGCTGCGCGCCTGGCGCACCTCGAGCTCGACGACCTCCCGATCCTCGACAAGGGGATCTATCTCCTCGCCGGCGACGACCGGAGGGTGATCGAGGCGGCAGCCCGCGGAGACGACGGGGCGTTGCAGAGGCTCGTCGCCACGGCCATTCATGCCGGCCGTGGCTGGGCCGTGAAGGTGGCCAACCCTGGCGGCAATCTGTTCTGGCGCCACGGCCGCCGGGGCGATCATCACGATCTCGACACGCCGCTGCCGGGGCTGACGCTTTCGCCGCGGGGTCTTCTCGACCGGCTCGCGACGGCCGTCGATGCCCTCGGCCTCCCCCACCCACTCCATGTCCACACGGCCAATCTCGGCCTCCCCGGCAACTGGCGCACGCTCGAGGAGACGATGCGGACGTTTGAGGGGCGGCGGGCCCATCTCGCGCACGTCCAGTTCCACAGCTACACCGGGGGGAACCTCGACGAGGACTCGTTCGGGTCGGGGGTTGAGCAACTCGCCGAGCGCTTCAACGGCCAGCCCGGCCTGACGCTCGACGTCGGTCAGGTGTTGTTCGGCGACACGGTGGCGATGACGGGCGATTCCGAGGCGGCGGCCCATCTGGCGCACGCCACCGGCGTTCCCTGGGCCTCCCACGATCAGCATCTCGCCGGGGGCTGCGGCGTGATGCCGATCCGCTACCGCGAGAAGAGCCTGATCCATGCCTGGCAGTGGGCGATCGGGCTGGAGTGGTATCTGCGGCTCGCCGATCCGTGGCGCGCGGCGCTCTCCACCGATCACCCCAACGGCGCCCACTTCCTCGCCTACCCGCTCCTCATGAAGCTCCTCGGCGACGAACCGTTCCGGCGCGAGGCCTTCGCGCGGATCCACCCGGCCGTCCGCAACCGCAGCCCGCTGGGGGGATTGACGCGCCAGTACTCCCTTCAAGAATTGTGCATCCTCACCCGGGCGGCCCCGGCGCGGATCGCGGGGCTGCCGCACAAAGGGCATCTCGGCCCCGGCGCTGATGCCGATGTCGTCCTGTACCGTCCCGATGCCGACCTCGCGCGGATGTTCGCGGTGCCGGCCCGCGTCTACAAGGGGGGCGAACTGGTCGCCGAGGATGGCGAGATCCGCGCCCGCCCCCGCGGCGCCGTGATGGCGGCAATCCCGACGCCGGCTTAACGAGCGACCGAATCGTTGACTCGCCCGCTGGAATCGGTTGAAGTCATGGGTGGGGGGCAGGGCACCTGGCGGTAATCCTGACGGACCTTTTCGGTGCGTCGGCGTCGCGGTGGCCATCGGTTTCTTGGCATCACGATTTCGACGCTCTGATGACCCGGACGGGAATCCTTTTTTCGGAGGATTCGACCATGGGCATTTTCACTCGACGCGGATGGTTTCTCGCCCGATTCCTCGGGAACGGGCTGATCGGCTCGAGGTTCGGCGGCAGGCGGCGCGGCGTCGGGGGCCGCGGTGCCCGCGGGCGCTGCCGGCATGTGATTGGCTTGGAGTCGCTGGAGGGGCGGGCGGTGATGACCGCCGTCATTCCCACCTACACGGTCACCCAGAACTGGGGGAGCGGGTTCCAGGGCGAGGTGCAGTTGGCCAACAAGGATGTTGTGGCCGTGCCGAACTGGACGGTCCAGTTTGACCTCGCGGCCAACCTCACGAGCGTCTGGGACGGCGCCGTAGTGTCGCACGTCGGCACGCGGTATACGATCACCAACGCCGGGTGGAATGCCACGCTCCCCGTCGGCGGCACCGTCGGCATCGGGTTCGTGGCCACGCCCGGATCGACCGGCCCGTCGACGCCGACGAACTGGCTCCTCAACGGCCAACCGCTGACCGCGATACCGACGGGCACGGGCACGACCGGCACCGGCACCGGCACCGGGACCGCTGGCACCGGGACCGCTGGCACCGGGAC
>JBAWVV010000172.1:0-8531 GCA_037147115.1 Planctomycetia bacterium
GAAGTCGACGTCGATGTAGCCGATCATCATCTCCTCCCAGGTCTGCTCCCCCCACATGACGTTTTGCGTCGGATCGGGGTTGGCGAGATTGGCAGAGGAGTTGTCGAACAGGGCGTCGCAGACGATCCGTGAACCGGGCTCGAGATCGCGCGACTCCGCGAGCGTGTAATAGCTCTGCCAGCCGAAGTCGAAGGCCGGGACATCCAGGAGGACCTCCGCTTCGCGTCCCGGCTGCTCGAGGGTGTAGCGGAAGGCCTTGCCGCGCAGATGCATGTGGGGCATGAAGGAGAGGAGGCGCGTCGGCCGCTTGACCGGCACCTGGGATTGCACCGGATGGGCACTCTCCCCGGCCGGGATCAGGAAGCGGGGATTGGCGATGCCGACGGTCAGCGCCTCGCGCTGCGGTGGCTCCTTGGCGAGGATCAAGCCGACTTTCGAGCGGTCGGTGGTGGCGAGGCCGTTGGGGGTGTAGTGGATTTGGAAGCGGAGCGTGCTGCCGGCAGGAATCCGCTTTGCGGTGCCTTCCGGATAGACGCTCGGCATGTCACCGGGGGCGTAGCCGCAGAGGTGGCCGAAGCCATCGGGACCGCGCCCGCGCGGCTGCCCCGGTGCGTCGACGTAGACGATGATGTGATGGACAACGCCGTGGTCGCCAGGGACCGCCTCGGCCGCCTGCACCCACATGTCTTCGGTGAAGTTCGTCGGCACCGAGACATTCACGTAGGGCATCGTCCCCTGGGCAGGGATCGTTGCCGGCTCGGAGATCTCGAAGACGAGGTCGGGGGTGCCGATCGACCAACCCTCGGGAAAGGTCCGTGGCGCCGGTTCCTCCCCCTCGCCGCGCGGCGCCCCGTCGGCCACCCACGTGATCAATGTGGCGCGGTCGGCGGCGGAGAGCCTCCGTTCATTGGCGAAATGGCCATGGCGCGGGTCGGCATGCCAGGGGGGCATGCGCCGGTTCTCCACCACCTCACCGAGCATCGCCGAGTGGGCGTAGGCGTCATCGTAGGTGAGGAGTGAGAAGCCGCCGACCTGACCCGGCCGATGGCATGATTGGCACTTGGCCTGGAGAATCCCGGCCACCGCGCTCGTCCAGGTGACTGGCCCGGCGAGCGGTGGGGCGGGGTCGTGCTCGTCGAGCCAAGCCGCGATCACGGAGCTCGTCGGCCGGACGCGTTCGAGGCCGGCGAGCTTCGACTTCTCCGGTGCTACTTTCGTCAGCCGGCAGCCCTGAACGGGCGTGGCGCGGGGATCGATCCGCTTCGGGTTGCCATCGAGGACCGCGTCGATCGCATCGACGAGCCAGGTGTGGCGGGGTTCGGCGCGGGAGGCATCGTAGCCGTATTGGTCGTCGATGGCGCCGCGGTAGCGCATCGTGCCGCGGAGATCGACGAGGATCGCCTCGTTCGACCGCTCCACCATCACCGCGTCGGCGAGCTTGTTGCCCTCGTCGTGGAGGATCGGGATCGCCACCTGCCGCTCGGTGGCCCAGGCCTTTAGTTCCTCCGCCGTCTCGCCCGCCCCAGAGGCCACGCCGAAGAACAGCACCCCCTTCGCCTCGTAGGCCTTCGCGAGCTCGGCGAGGCGCGGGAGGTATTTGTCGCCGAGGGGGCAACCGGGAGAGACGAAGACGAGGACCGCGGCCTTCACCTGCCGCGTCCCGAGGAGCTGGCCGAAGAGCCGGTTGCCCATGGCGAGCCCGTAGAACCAGGTCTCGTCGCCGGTGACGACGTTCGTGAGGCGGAAGTCGCCGACCCGCGTGCCGACGAGCCGGTCGACGGCAGGGGCCTCGTCACCGCGCGTCGGCGGGCACAGCAGTCCGGCTGCCAGCACGAGGCAGAGCGGGAACCAAGAACGGCGAAGGGAGGGGGTGGGCACGGGCACCTCCAAGCAAAGTGACGGGAAGACCGGAACGAGCCAGCATAGTAGACGTCGGTAAGGATTCGATGAACCGCATGTTTTCGGGGAAAGGGACGATTCCATCGCCCCCCGCCGGCTTGCGTATGATGAGGCTTGCGATGCCCCGACCGGGGGAGCTCCGATCGGTCCGATCCGCTGCCGTATTCCCGCCTCAGGAACCTCCTCCCCATGAAGCCCCGCGAAGTGCTGGCGATGTGCCGAGAGAAGGAAGTCAAGGCGGTCGATCTGCGGTTTGCCGACTTCCTCGGTGCCTGGCAGCATCTCACGATCCCGGTCGGGAAGCTCGAGGAGGATACGTTCGGCGACGGCCTCGGCTTCGACGGCTCGAGCCTCCGCGGCTGGCAGCGCGTCGACGAGAGTGACATGCTCCTCGTCCCCCAGCCCGACACGGCGGTCGTCGATCCCTTCACGGCCCTCCCCACGCTGTCGATGATCTGCAACATCCAGGATCCGATCACCCGCGAGGACTACTCCCGCGATCCGCGCTACGTCGCCCGCAAGGCGGTCAATTATCTCAAGAGCACCGGGATCGCCGATACCTGCTTCGTCGGGCCGGAGGCGGAGTTCTTCGTCTTCGACGATGTCCGCTTCGACCAAAACGCCCACGAGGGCTACTACCACGTCGATTCCTCCGAGGCGGAATGGAACCGCGGGCGGAAGGAGGGGCCGAACCTCGGCGGCAAGCTCCGCTTCAAGGAGGGGAATTGCCCGTTGCCACCAGGCGACCAGTTGATGGACCTGCGCAACGAGATGATGCAGGCGATGATCCAGTCGGGGATCGACGTCGAGGCCCAGCATCACGAGGTGGCCACCGCGGGGCAGTGCGAGATCGACATGCACTACCAGGAACTGGTGCGGATGGCCGACCAGGTCTGCCTCTACAAATACATCGTCAAGAACGTCGCCCGCCGCCACGGGAAGACGGCGACCTTCATGCCGAAGCCGATCCACGGCGACAACGGCTCCGGGATGCATGTCCATCTCTCGCTGTGGCGGGAGGGCCAGCCGCTGTTCGCCGGCACCGGCTATGCGGGGCTCTCCGAGATGGCGCTGCTGGCCATCGGCGGCATCCTCCGCCATGCCCCAGCCCTGCTGGCCCTCACCAACCCGACGACCAACAGCTACAAGCGGCTCGTCCCCGGCTACGAAGCGCCGGTCAATCTCGCCTACTCCCAGCGCAACCGATCCGCCGCCTGCCGGATCCCGATGTACTCGACCAACCCGAAGACGAAGCGGGTCGAGTTCCGTTGCCCCGACCCGACCTGCAACCCCTACTTCGCCTTCTCGGCGATCCTCCTGGCGGCGATCGACGGCATCCAAAACAAGCTCCATCCGGGCGAGCCGCTCGACCGCGACATCTACGATCTCCCGGCGGAGGAGTTCAAGAAGGTGCCGCGGGCGCCCGGGTCACTGGAGGAGGCGCTTGCGGCCCTCGAGGCCGACCACGACTTCCTCCTCCGCGGCGACGTCTTCACCCCCGACGTCCTCGAGCACTGGGTCAAGCACAAGCGCGAGGAAGAGATTGCACCGATGCGCCTCCGGCCGCACCCGTACGAGTTTTGCCTCTATTACGACGTGTGAGCCTCGTTCCGCTCGTCGGAACGGCTCGTCAGAGAAACCGGCGCGGCGAGAAGGGGGCTGGGTCGAGATGGGGGGGCAGGCCTTCCATCAGTTCAGCGACGAGCTTCCCCGTCGCCGTTGCCAGGCTCATTCCCAGCATGTTGTGGCCGGTGGCGAGGAAGGCGTTGGCGAGGCGCGGTGTCGGCCCGATGATCGGCAGGCTGTCCCAGGTCATCGGCCGCCAGCCGTACCAGCTCTCCTCAGGCCCGGCGCCAGAGGGGGAGACGAGGTAGGGCTTGGCCGAGTCGTGCAACTGCCGGATCCGTCGGGCGGGGATCGTGGTGTCGTAGCCGGCAAACTCCATCATCGAGCCGAGCCGGTAGCCATCGGCAAACGGCGAGACGCCGATCCGGTGCTCGGGGAAGAGCATCGGATGAGCCGGGCAGGGATCGGGGCGGTGCATCGTCACCGAATAGCCCTTCCCCTGCTCGATCGGGATCGGGCATTCGAGCTCCTTGGCCAGCCGCGGGCTCCAGGCGCCGAGGGCAAACACGTAGCGATCGGCGGCGAGGGATCCTTGCGAGGTGGCAAGCGCCGTCACCCGTCCCCCCGACCGCTCCACCCCCTCGAGCCGGCAGTGCTCGATGAAGCGGACGCCGCGCGTGACGAGCCGCTGCGACCAGCTCGCCATCAGCCGATCGGGGCGGAGGGAGGCATCGCCGGGGTAGTGATAGGCGCCGGCGAGGCCTGATTTCAGCGCCGGATCGAAGGCCGGCAGGGCCGCCCCATCGAGGCGCACCGCGGGGACGCCGAAGTGGTCGGTGAGGAGCTTGTCGGTCTCTGCGAAGGAACGCATCCCCCGATCGGTCCGCAAGACGTAGAGGAGCCCCGTCTCCTGCCATTGGCAGTCGAGCCCCTCGTCGCGGACCAGTCGCCGGTATTCGGCGATCGAGGCGTCGAGGATCCCCTTGAGGTGGACGCCGACTTCGAGGACCTGCTTGTGGGTGCAGCGCCGGGCGAACTGCCACATCCATTTGATCAGGGCCGGGTCGAGGCGCGGCTTGACCCGAAACGGAGCGTTGGGGGTGAACAGCGACTTGAACGCCACACCGAAGGCGCCTGGTTCGGTGAGCGGGAGGACATGGCTTGGGCAGATGTAGCCGCAGTTGCCGCCGGAGCAGGCAGCGCCGATCGTCCCCTGATCGATCACCGTCACCCTTGAGCCCGCCGCAGCGAGGTAGTGAGCGCAGGCCACGCCGATCACACCAGCGCCGACGACGATCACGTCGGGGCGGGCGTGTCGGTCAGTCCTGGGGGCGGAGGCTTCGTCGCGAGTCATGATGTCGTCCCGAAGACGATCCCCGCGGCAAACGGATCGCCGGGCTGGCGAATGAGGGTGGCCTCCCCGCAAACATAGGCGCGCCCGCGGATCGTGGGGATGATCGCGCCGCCGTCGCCGTGGCGGTAGCTGGCCGTGAAGCGGCTGCCGATGATGCTCTCCTGCACCCAGCTCTCCCCCGGTGCAAGCTTGCCGTCGGCCGCGAGGCAGGCGATTTTGGCGCTGGTGCCGGTGCCGCAGGGGGAGCGGTCAAAGGCCCCCCCGGGGCAGAGAACGAAATTACGGCTGTCGGCAGCGGTTGTCTGCGGAGGAGCGAAGAACTCGATGTGGTCGATCTCCGCGCCGTCGGCGCCGGTGATCCCCTTCCCGACGAGCCCGCGGCGGACGGCTTCGGCGGCAGCGGTGAGCCGGGCGATGTTGACGGGAACGAGCTCGCAGGGGGCGCTCGAGACGAGGAAAAACCAGTTTCCCCCCCAGGCGACGTCGCCGACGATGCTCCCGAGCCCCTCGACGTCGAGGCTCACCCCGGCCCGGTGCCGCCAGGAGGGGACATTGTCGATCGCCACTTCGTGGGGGTCCAGCAACTCGATCCCGACGGTGCCGACGGGGGTCTCGAGGCGGTGGCGGCCGGGGCCGATCCGCCCCAGATGCGCGAGCGTCACCGCGACGCCGATCGTCCCATGGCCGCACATCCCCAGGGTGCCCGAGTTGTTGAAGAAGATCACGCCGGCGGCGCAGGTGCGGTCTACAGGTTCCACAAGCAACGCCCCCACCAGCGCGTCGGAACCACGCGGCTCGAGGATTACGCTGCGGCGGAAGTCGTCGTGCGCTGCGCGGAAGCGCTCGAGCCTGTCGGCGAGGGGCCCCCGGCCGAGATCGGGGCCACCGTCGATGACGACGCGCGTCGGCTCCCCCTCGGTGTGTGAATCGACGACATGAATTGCCTCGTGGCGGCCGTTCATCCCCGTGCTCCCGGCCAAGCCTTCCACCACTCCCGAAACAATTCCCACTGCGCGCGTGTGTGGGATCTCTGGGTCGGGGAGAGGGTGTCGCTGGGATTGATGTGATGCTCGTACGCGGCGTGCCCCTCGAGCACCATCAAGTGCTTGTAGTGGAGGACGAGATCGGGTCCTTCGTCGAAGGTGGAGAGGACGCGGAGGGCCTCGTCGAGCTCGAGGGCGAGGCGGCGGGCTTCGACGTCGCCGGCGGCCGCGCGCCCGCACAACGCCACCAGCCGCAGCACCGGCCCCGGCAGCGCGTTGCCGATCCCGGTGATCGCGCCGACAGCGCCGCAGCGGACAAAGCCGTGGAACACCTGCGTGTCGACGCCGACCATGAGGGCGAGGTCGGGATCACCCGAGGTGATGAAGCCGGCGGCGTAGCTCAACGATTCGGCGCCACCAAACTCCTTGAAGCCGACGAGGTTTCTGTGGCTTTGCCGCAAGTCTGCAAACAGCTCGGCGCGGGTCTGGAAGCCGTAGTAGGGGCTGTTGTAGATCACGGCGGGGAGATCGCCGCCGGCCGTGAGCACCTCCGCGAAGTGGGCTTTCTGCGCCGCAGGCGCGCTGCCGCGCGACAGAAGCCGCGGGATGACCATCAAGCCCACGGCCCCGACCTTGCGGGCGTGGGCCGCATGGGCGGCAGCGGCCCGCGGGTTCTGGGCGCCGGTGCCGACGACGACTGGCACCCCCGCCTCGACGAGGAGGCGGACGCCGGTCTGCCGCTCCTCATCGGTCAGCAGCGGCCAGTCTCCCATCGAGCCGCAATAGACGACCGCGCTCATCCCCGCGGCGACGAGCCTCTGCGCGGTGCGCACGAGCTCCTCGTGGTCGAGCGAGCGATTGGCCCGGCAGGGGGTCATGAGTGCCGGCATGCAGCCCCGGAAGACGTCGGAACCTTGCAGCATGACGATTCACCTCGGAGGTCGATCCACCCGCGCCGCGGGGCGTGACGGGAAGCGGGCCATGATAGCGATACAGCCGGCGTGACGGGGATCACGCCAAGATTGGCGGAGCGTCAGTCGCGGAGCTTCTTCGACAGGCTCTCGCCGAGGCGGCGGACGGTGGTGCTGAAGTCGTCGCGGGCCAGATGGGCGCGGATCACGCTGATTCCGGATGTATCGGCCAGAGCGGCCGTCAGCGCCCGGTCGAAATCTCCCTCCGTGTGGGCCTCGTAACCGGTGCCGCCGCCGAGGACCTCGGGGAGCTTCTCGTAGCGCCAGGGATTGATGTCGTTGAAGGGCCCGTCGAGGATCACCCGTTCGGTGCCGTAGCCGCCGTTGTCGAGGATGATGATCGTGGCGGAAAGGCGCCTGCCGACGAGCGTGGAGAGCTCCATCCCGGTCATCTGGAAGGCGCCGTCACCGACGAGGGTGATGATCTTCGATTCGGGGCGGGCACAGCGGGCGCCGAGGGTGGCCGGCACGCCGAAGCCCATCGAGGTGTAGTAGGCGGGGGAGACGTATTCCGTCTGCCCGCGGATCACCAGCTCGCTCGAAGCGAAGAGGGAATCCCCCACGTCGGCGATCACGATCGTGCCGTCTTCGATCCCGCCGTCGAGCCGGTGGATCAGCCGGGAGATCGTCAGCGGCGCCTCAGCGCGGAGCTCGTACGTGCCGGCGACCGTGGCTGGGCCGGGGGGGAGGACGCGGCGGGCGGCCTTTGGTTTCGCCAACGCCAGCTCGCGGATGAAATCCTCGAGGAGCACGCCCTGGAAGTGGTGGTGGCTGATCCGCAGGTCTTCGCTCGTGGCGTGGATCGTCCGCCGCGGGTCGAGGTTGGCGGTGAAGATGCCGAGATCGATGTCGGTGAGCATCGTGCCGAGAAGGATCCGGCAATCGCTCGACTCGACGAACTCCGTCACCTCGCGGCGGCCCATCCCTCCTTCATAGAGGCCGATGTAGAGCGGGTGGATCTCGCTGACGACACTCTTCCCCAGGAGCGTCGAGGCAACGGCGATCCCTGCGGCCTCGGCCAGCGCGATCGTGTCGGCCTGGAGCCCGAATCGCTGCAGCTCGACGCCGGCGATGATCACCGGGGCCTTGGCCTGCTCGATCCGCTCGACCGCCTCGCGGACCGCCTCGGCGAGCGCTGCCGGATCGCTGACGCGCGGCGGGGCGGCATAGGGGCGGATCGAATCGGGCACGACGTCGACCATGTCGCGCGGCAGCTCGATGTAGACGGGGCGCTTCTGCCGGAAGCAGACGTCAAGAACCCGGTCGATCTCGCGGAAGGCGGTGTCGGGATCGGTGATCTCGGCGCACGCCGCCGTCACCTTCTCGAAGACCTCGAACTGCGTCGACCACTCGCGGACGCAGTGATGGAGAAGTGGCCGATCGCTCCGTTCGCCCAAGCCCGGAGCCCCGGAGATCACCACCACCGGGCTCTTCTCCGCCCAGGCCCCGGCGGTCGAGTTGACGACCGAGAGCCCCCCCACGCCGTAGGTGACGCACAGCGCGCCGATACCGTTGATCCGGGCGTAGGCGTCGGCGGCGTAGCCGGCGCAGTCCTCGCGCGTGCAGTTGACCAGCTCGAGCGGGCTGTGCTGGAGCATCGCGTAGAACCCGAGCACATAATCTCCCGGGACGCCGAAGACATGGCGGAGAGAATAGTCACCGAGGCGGCGGATCAGGTATTCCCCGATCGAGAGTTGCGTGACACTGCGGGCACGGTCGGCGTGGTGCTGTGGGCGCTTGGTCATGATTCTCCCCTTC
>JBAWVV010000173.1:0-8524 GCA_037147115.1 Planctomycetia bacterium
GCAGATCGTGCTCCCGTAGTTGTAAACGTTTACAACTACGGGAGCACGATCTGCTACCAAGACGACGGCGTGTATGTGTCGGGGGAGCGGGTCGCCTCGGCGCCCGAATATGCCCAGCAGGCGGCGACGCTCGCCAACCAAGGCAACGCCGACGTCAAGATCGCCGCTGACGACCAGTGGCGGCCTCTGGGGGTGTTTGCGTTGGCACGCCAGGAAGAGACCGCGCCGAGCACGTTCTTGAGCCTGGCGATCGATGAGGCTGGGATTCTCCGGGGAACGTACTACGACGCCGTCTCCGACGCCCAGCAGAACGTCACCGGCAAGGTCGACAAGAAGACCCAGCGTGCTGCTTGGACGATCGGCGACAAGAAGACGCCGATCTACGAGACGGGGCTGGCAAACCTCACGCAGCAGCAGACGACGGTCCTCGTTCACCGCGATGCCGGCGCCTCCGGCGGCACCGGCAAAGTGGAGCAAATGCTCCTGGTGCGTGTGCCCGATCAGGGGAAGGAACCGGCCGGCAAGGATGGCGCGGCGGCTGCCACGAAGCCCGCCCACCCCACGATCGGCGGCCCAGCGCCGGCCCCGGCCGAGGAGACGCTCTCCGTGCCCCGCGCCGACGGCGGCGATGGCAACTGACCGTCGGTGGGCACTGGGGGAACTCCGAATAAGAGAGGGGGAACCATGATGCGGCGGGGGTGGTTCGAGGGGCTGATCGTGGCCGCGGGGCTGCTCCTCGGAGCGGGTACCCGGGCTAGCGCCGCGGAGACCTGGATCGACCTCACGCACCCTTTCGGCGTCGACACGATCTTCTGGCCGACTGAAAAAGGTTTTCAGTTCGACCCGGGGAATAACGGACCGACTCCCAAGGGCTATTACTACGCCGCCAATCGGTTTACGACCGCTGAGCATGGGGGGACGCACCTCGACGCCCCGCGGCATTTTTCGGCAACGGGGCAGACCGCCGACGAGATCCCGGTCGATCGGTTCGTCGGAGACGCCGTCGTCGTCGACGTTACGGCACAGTGTGCCGCAAACCCCGTCTACGAAATCACGCCCGATGATCTCGTCGCCTGGGAGGGGGAGCATCAGCGGCAGTTCGTCGATGTGATCGTCCTTCTAAAAACCGGCTGGGCGTCGCGCTGGCCCGATCGGAAGGCCTACCTCGGCACGGACTCGAAGGGGGCAGAAGGAGTGGCCAATCTCAAGTTCCCGGGGCTTGGCCCCGAAGCGGCAAAGTGGCTCGCCCAGCATCGCCGCGTGAAGGCGATCGGGATCGACACAGCGAGCATCGACCATGGCCCGTCGACCCATTTCCTCTCGCATCAAGTGCTCTGCGGGGCGAACATCCCGGTGATTGAAAACGTCGCGGCGCTCGATGCTGTCCCCGCCACCGGCGCCTTCGTCGTCGCCCTGCCGATGAAAATCGCCGGGGGGAGCGGCGGCCCGGTGCGGATCATTGCCCGCCTGCCGGAGTGATCGGCGGGAAGCAGAGCGCCGTCAGCTCGCCTGGAGGGTCTCGACGCTGTTGATGTGCACCAGAGCGCAGGTCACGCTCCGGTCGTCGTCGGGATAGTAGACGACCATCCTCGTCTTCATCAGCAGGGCGCACTCGGGATGGCGGATCTCGTGGACCTCGCCGTTGGACATTCGGATGACGAACGGTTCGAAGGGCTGGTGCCGCAGGTATTCGCGGATCGTTTCGGCATTCATACACGTGCTCCTCAAGGCCGCGGTGGAGTGGACGCCTGAACATTATGTGCGTTCCACGCCGCGCGTGCAACCGGAGATCGGGGCGCTGGCCGGCGCGGCACACGTCGATGCGACGCGTTGCCGGGAGCCTCGCGCTCGGCACCGACGGCCCGGTTTGCAAAAGCACGTTCAGCGACCACAATGCACGCCACCGGGTGGCTGACGGGGAGTCGGAGGCGCAGTCGCCTTCTGGCAACAGTGATGCTGGCGAGTGACGCTCGGCGTGATCATCGTCCCACGGCTTTCCCCCTCGTTTGCCGAAGCCTTTTCGAGCCGGCCCACGCACACGCCCGGCCCACCACAGGAAGCTCAAGCAATGGCGCGGAAGAGGATTGTGATGCGGACGGGGGAGGCGCTCGTCGAGGCGGACGAGGCGTGGAGCGCAGCGGAGCCGGAGGTGGTGATCGGCGAGCTCGACGGGCCGGTCGGGCATGCGATCGCCAATCTCATCGGCGATCAGGTGAAGGGGCACACGCGCGTCTGGGCGATCCTCAACAGCGACGTGCAGGTCCGCCCTGCCACGCTCATGGTGAGCAAGTACACAGCCCCCAACGCCCGCTACACGAACATCCTCATGGGGACGGTGCAGGCGGCGGTGGCCAATGCCGTCCTCGATGCGGTGCGGGCCGGAGACATTCCCAAGGGGGCCGTCAACGACATCGGGATCATCGTGGCGGTGTGGCTCGATCCCTCGGTGGCCGATTCCAAAGTGAAGATCGATCACGAGGTGCTCTTCGAGACGCATCGGGCGGCGACGGCCAAGGCGATCCACAAGGCGATGAACAACGAGCCGACGATCGACTGGCTGCTGAAAAACCAAAAAAAGGTCGGCCATTACTTCCACGAGCTCGGTATGAAGGGGGAGCTGTGAGCCGCTCCACTGCCCTGCCGGCCCGCTGACTCCGCGCTGGCCCTGCCCGTCACCCCGTCCCACGCCACTTCCCGAGATCTGTTTATGCCCCGCGCTTCCCGAGCTCCCGCCAAGACGACTCCGAAACAGGTCGATGCCGCCTGGAAGCTCGCCCGGGAGCGGTATGCCGCCCTGGGGGTCGACGTCGAGAAGGCACTGAAGCGATTGAAGTCGATTCCCGTTTCGCTCCACTGTTGGCAGGGGGACGACGTGGGGGGATTCGAGCAGCACTCGGGTGCGATCGGCGGTGGCCTGGCCGTGACTGGAAACTATCCGGGGCGGGCCCGGACGCCCGACGAGTTGCGGGCCGATCTCGATCAGGCGCTGGCGCTCATTCCGGGGAGCCATCGGCTCAATCTCCATGCCTTCTACGGAGAGTTTGGCGGGAAAAAGGTCGACCGCGACGGCATCGAGCCGGCCCACTTCAAGGGCTGGATCGCCTGGGCCAAGGAGCGCGGCGTGGGGCTCGATTTCAACCCCACCTGCTTCGCCCACCCGAAGGCATCCGACGGGTTCACGCTCGCCAGTACCGACAAGAGCATCCGGAAGTTCTGGATCGAGCATTGCCGACGGAGCCGGGAGATCGGCGCCGCAATGGGAAAGGCGCTCGGCAGCCCGTGCGTGACGAATGTCTGGGTGCCCGACGGCTTCAAGGACACCCCCGCCGATCGGATGGGGGCCCGGGCCAGGCTTGCCGATTCGCTCGATGCGGTCTTCGAGAAGACCCTGCCTGCCAAGTATCTCCTCGATGCGGTCGAACCGAAGCTGTTCGGCATCGGGGCCGAGGCCTGCACGGTCGGGTCGGCGGAGTTTTACCTCGGGTATGCGATCACCCGGAAGAAGCTCCTCTGCCTCGACGCCGGCCACTTCCATCCCACCGAGACGATCGCCGACAAGATCTCAAGTGTCCTCCTCTATCTCCCGGAAATCCTCCTCCACGTCAGCCGCGGCGTTCGCTGGGACAGCGACCATGTCGTGACCTTCAGCGACGATCTCCAGGCGATCGCGCGCGAGATCGTCGCCTGTGGCGATCCCGCTCGGGTGCATGTCGGGCTCGACTACTTCGATGCCAGCATCAACCGGATCGCCGCCTGGACGATCGGCACGCGGAACATGCTCAAGGCCCTGTTGCTGGCGCTCCTCGAGCCGCCGGGAATCGGGGCCGCTGAAGAGGCGGGCGACACGACGACACGGCTTGCCCTGCAGGAGGAGGCCAAGGGGCTTCCGTTCGGGGCGGTGTGGGACTACCACTGTGAGGCCGAGGGGGTGCCGGTGGGTGAGGCGTGGCTCGCCGACATCCGCCGTTACGAGGACCAGGTCACGGGGAAACGGACATGACGACGCAGGATCACGAACACGCCGGGCAGGGGTTGGTCGACGAGGTCGAGTCGCCGGCCGTCGGCTCGGAATACGAGCGCGAGCGTGTCCCCGAACGCGCCCTCAAGGGCCCGAGTGCCTTCTGGGGAATGTATGCCGGCGAGCACACGGCCGGCACCGAGTTCATGATCGGCCCGCTGTTTGTGAAGTGGGGGGCCGATGCCTTCAGCCTCATCGTCGGCCTGCTGATCGGCAATCTCCTCGCCGTCCTCACCTGGCGCTATCTGACGGCGCCGATCGCCTGCAGCGAGCGGCTCACGCTCTACTACAAGATGGAGAAGATTGCCGGCCGCGGGCTGGTGACGATCTACAACCTCGCCAACGGCCTCCTCTTCTGCTTCCTCGCCGGGTCAATGATCACGGTCTCGGCGACGGCTGTCGGGCCGTTCTTCCCCGAGGGGACGATCGCCATGCCGACGTTCTCTTCGACGATGCCTACCGGTCCCGCCTGGATCGCCTCCTGCATCGTCATCGGGGCAGCAATGACGTTTGTGGCGCTGAAAGGCTACGACGTCGTCGCCTTGGTGGGGCACTATTCCGCGCCGTGGATGTTTTTGATCTTTCTCGCCTGTGCGGTCGTCACGCTCGGGAAGCTGGGGACGACCGACGTCTGGGCTCTCCTCACGCCGCCGCCGGGAACGGAACGGTCGATCTCGTTTGTGGGGATCGTCCTCTTCGCCTGGTTCTGCAATGCCGCCATGCACATCGGCATGGCCGATCTCTCCGTCCTTCGGTTCGCAAAGAAGCCGAGCGCGGGCTGGGCGAGCGCTGCGGGGATGTTCCTCGGCCACTATGTCGCCTGGATCAGTGCCGCGCTGCTCCTTATCTACTGGGTGAAAGAGAAGGGGGTCAACCCGCAAGAGGGGAAGGATCCCGGCACGATGGTCAATGATGCCGTCGGCTGGGCCGGCCTCGTCTGCATCATCATCGCCGGATGGACGACGGCGAACCCGACGATCTACCGGGCGGGCCTCGCCTTCCAGGGGGTGCTCCCCGGCCTGTCCCGCACCGGGGCGACGCTCCTGGCGGGGGCGGTGTGCATCGCGGCGGGGATCTTTCCGGCCTTCGCCATGAACCTGCTCGACTTCGTCGGCATCTACGGCACGATCCTCGCGCCGATCGGCGGCATCATCGTCGTCGACCATTTTTTTGCCGATGCGGTCGGCATCCCCCGCGATCCTGCCGAGCGGAGCGGGTCGGCGTTCAATTGGGTGGTGCTCGTCTCGTGGCTCGTGCCGGTCGCGGTGGCGATGTGGCTCTACCAGACGCAGGGTGTGTTCGCCTCCTATCTCCCGCTCCCCTGCACGATTGCTTGCGGCATCCTTTACATCCTCCTCTCGAAGTTCGCCAGCGGCCGGGCCGCGGCGGCCGCCTGATCCCGGGAGCCCGAAGCGATGACGACCTCTGAAAAATCCCCCTACCACACGCCGGCCAAGGTTGTCGGACTGGCGGCCCTTGCCGGCACGATCCTCCCGCCGGTGGCGTTTCTCTTTTGCGCGATGCCGCTGGATACCGTGAAGGGGATCATGCTTGTCTCCACGATCCTCTGGTTCGTGGCGGCGCCATGGTGGATGAAGGTTGACTGACAGCCTCGGGGCGCGGGCGGGCTGCGGCTGATGGGGCCGGGGATCGGAAGCCTGGCCGGGGTTCGTACTCACTCAAGAAGGAGTTGGCATGCGCAGGCGCGATGCGGCGTGGGGCGCGGTGGTGGTTGCCATCAGCGTTGTGACGGGGGCTCTCGATCGGCAGGCTTTCGCGGTCGATCCAGACGTGTCCGCTGGGGGCGCCCGCAGCCCGATCGTGCACTACGACGTCGTGCCGACTCGAATCGTCTGGCAGAGTGCGAAGGGAGTGGGGAGTCCTGAGTCGCTCCTGAAGGCGCAGCCTCCCCAGCCGCTCCTCGCCTCGCCCGTTCCCCCTTGCACGCTGACGGCGAGTGACGACGGGCCCGCTGGCGTGCTCCTCGACTTCGGTCGCGAGCTCCAGGGCCATGTCGAGCTCTACACGCCGCTGGCCTCCACGAAGGATCCCGTTCGCGTTCGCGTCCGCTTTGGCGAGTCGGCAAGCGAGGCGATGGCCGATCTGGGGGAGCGGAGCGCCCAGAACGATCATGCGATCCGCGACCAAGTCGTTACGCTCCCCTGGCTGGGAACGCAATCGATCGGCCCGAGCGGGTTTCGCTTTGTGCGGATCGATGCGGTCGATCCCGGCAAGTCGGTCATGCTCTCGCAGGTCCGGGCGAAGCTCGGCGTTCGCGATCTCCCCCGGATCGGGTCGTTCCGCTCGAGCGATCCGCGCCTCGACCGGGTCTGGCAGGTGGGGGCCGATACGGTCCATCTCTGCATGCAGGGCTACCTTTGGGACGGTATCAAACGCGATCGCCTCGTGTGGATCGGCGACATGCATCCAGAGTTTCGCTCGATCGAGGCCGTCTTCGGCCATGTCGACGTCGTGCCAACATCGCTCGACCTGACGCGCGACGCCACGCCGGTCACCGAGTGGATGAACGGGATCTCAAGCTATTCGATGTGGTGGGTGTTGATCCACGAGGAGCTGTGGATGCACCGGGGCGACCGGGCCTATCTCGAGGCCCAGCGACCCTATCTCACGAAGCTCCTCGAGCGGCTTGCGGCGCTTGTCGACGCGGATGGCCGGGAGCGGATCGACGGGATGCGGTTTCTCGACTGGCCGAGCTCGCCGAACCAAGAAGGAGTGACGGCCGGCCTCCAAGGGCTGCTCGTGATGACGCTCGATGCCGGCGCGCGGCTCATGGACGTGCTCGGGGATGACTCCGTGGCCGGCGTGTGCCGGGAGGCGGCCGATCGGGGGCGGAAGGTGGTGCCCGATGTGAATGGCTCGAAGTCGGGAGCGGCGCTGCTGGCCTTGGCCGGGATGCGCGACGCGAAGGAGACGGCGCAGAACACGCTTCTCCCCGGCGGGCCGGCAGGGGTGTCGACGTTTTACGGGGTGTATGTCCTCGAGGCGCTCGCCGAGGCGGGGGAAATTGATGCCGCCCTCGATTTTGTTCGCGTCTACTGGGGAGGGATGCTCGACCTCGGGGCGACGACGCTGTGGGAGGATTTCGAGCTCGCCTGGACGGAGAATGCCGGCCGGATCGACGAGCTCGTGCCGCCTGGAAAGAAAGACATCCACGGCGACTGCGGCGCGTATTGCTACGAGGGCTTCCGTCATAGCCTCTGCCACGGCTGGGCGAGCGGTCCGACGTCGTTCCTCTCGCGCCGCGTCCTCGGGGTCACGGTCGCCGCGCCGGGGATGACGAAGCTCCGGGTCGAGCCGCGGCTCGGCAAGCTGCAGTGGGCCGAGGGAACCTACCCGACGCCGCTTGGGGCCCTCTTCGTTCGGCATGAGAAGCGCCCCGATGGGAGCGTTGCCACAACGATCCGGTCCCCTGCAGGGATCGAGATCGAAGGCCCCCCCGGGGCGGCGATCGAGTCTGTCGCGGCTGCCGCGCTTCCCCAGTCGTCGGGGGAGCGGTACGGCGGGCTCACGCCGCCGGGCGACGGGCTTCTCCCGCAGGGCTTGCTGTGCGAAGGGCTCACCGATCCTGCCGGCATCGACGCCCGGGCCCCGCGGCTCTCCTGGCGCTTTGAGGGGGGCCCCAGCAGCCGCCGCGGCCTGCGGCAGACGAGGTATCAGATCCTCGCCGCTTCGGCCCCCGGGCTCCTTGAGCTGGGGAAGGCCGATCGATGGGATTCTGGGATCGTGGCATCAGACGAAACGGCCTCGATCGTCTGGAGTGGCGAGCCGCTCGTGTCCGGCGAGCGCGTCCATTGGACGGTGCGGGTGTGGGACGAGGCTGGGGTGCCGTCCCGGTTTGCTCCCCCGGCCACGTTTCTGATCGGCCAGCTCGACGCGAACGACTAAAAAGAGAGTCGATTTCGACCCCCGACCGCACGCCGATCGACGCCCCGCTCCATCTGCCGCCGGCACGCCGCTCCTCGCCAGGCGAGTCATCCCCAAGGACAGCCCTCCGGCCGGGCACGCCTTCGTCTTCGTCGATCATTCCGGCCCGCGTCGCCCGGGGGATTGTCGTTGACTCGATGAATAGACGCCTGTACACTCCTGCGCGGAGTTTGTGGCTCCCGCATCGGAGTTCATCCCTTCATGAATACCTACCGCATCTATGAGGATCTGCGGCTGACGCTCGGCGAGGAGGCTGCGAAGTCGCTCGCCCACACCCTCGGGCCGATGTTCGAGGAGGCCAGCAACGCGGTCACGAAGGCCGAGTTCCACGAGCTCTGCGCGGTGATCGAAGCCGGCAACGCCGTCGTTGACGCGGGCTTTGCCCGGCTCATCGACGCTCAGTCGCGGACGGAGTCAAAAGTCTCGGAGTTGGCCGAAGCTCAGTCGCGGACAGAGGCGAAAGTCTCGGAGCTTGCCGTAGCGCAGTCGCGGACGGAGGCGAAAGTCTCAGAGCTTGCCGTAGCGCAGTCGCGGACAGAGGCGAAAGTCTCGGAGCTTGCC
>JBAWVV010000174.1:0-8513 GCA_037147115.1 Planctomycetia bacterium
GTCGTCGGCCTCCACCGCGACGCCACGGCGCTTGAGCCGCTGGGAAAACTTGTTGTCCACGACGCGGCGCCAGTGGCCCGGGCCGCGGCCGAAGCCCTCGGCCGTCTTGGCCTCTCAGAGGCATGTGCCCCGCTCCTGGCCGCGGCCGAGCGGGCGGACCGGGCCGACGATCGGGCCCTCGACCACTCGGTCACCTACGCGCTGATCGAGACGGCCGCGCCCGCTCCACTCCGCACGGCGCTCGCGGCGGGCACCCCGGCGGCGAAGCGTACGGCGCTTGTGGCCCTCGACCAGATGGCCGACCGGCTGCCAGAGCCGGCGCTGTCGCAAGCGGACGTCATTCCGCTGTGCGCTGACGATGACACGAGCGTCCGCGAGGCGGCCTGGTGGGTCGCGGGCCGTCATCCCGACTGGTCCGCAGCCCTCGCCGACCAGGTCCCTGCGCTCCTTCGGCAGATGACGACGGCGGTCGCAAAAGACCGGGGGGCGATCGCCGCGCTCCTCGCGCCGCTGGCCGCCAATCCGGCCGTCGCCGGCGCCGTCGCTGCCGCGATCGATGACGACGAGGAGGCGATCCGTGCCGCGGCCCTTGAGGCCATGCGTGCGGCCCATCCGACGGCCACGCCGCCGTCGTGGGTCGGGGTTCTGGCTCACTTGGCCGCAAGCCCCTCCGAGCGCGATTCTGCTGCTGCCGCCGAGTCGGGAGAGGCGATCGCCGTCCTCGCCGGCCTGCCGCTTTCGAAAGAAGAGCGGGTCGTGTTCCGCCCCTTGGCACTCGAGATCGAGGCGGCCGGGACACTCGCGCCGCGGGCGATCCTCCAGGCCCTCGGTCTCCTCGGGGAGGCTACGGGGGAGCTGCCCGACGTTGTTGTCGGTCGCTTACTTCTGATCGCCACGCTCGGCGAGTCGCCCGTCGACCGGAATGCCGCCGCCACGATCGTCGCATCGGCCACGCTCCCGGAGCGGGCTCGGCTCCGTGTCGGCGACGCGTTCGCGAAGCTCGGCGCTCAGGAAGCGACGCTCCTCCTCCCGGGCCTCATCAAGGAGGGAGGGGAGCCACTTGTCAGGGCGGTCGAGGGGCTCAGCCAGAGTGAGGCATCCGGCTTCGTGCGCCGCGATCTCCTCGAGGCGGCGGTGCAGGGCCTCCCTGAGGAATCGGCCGCGCTCGGTGCCGACTTGCTTGCCAAGACCGAGGCGCTGGTCGCCTCCGAGCGCGCGGCCTTTGAGAAGCTTCTCGCGAGCTTGCCGGAAGGGGATCCCGTCCGCGGCCACGCCGTTTTCGCCGGGAAGACCGGCTCATGCACCTCCTGCCATGCCATGGCCTATGTCGGTGGCCGGATCGGCCCCGATCTCTCCCACATCGGCGCCATCCGCACGCCGCGCGATCTCCTCGAGGCGATCGTGCGGCCGAGCGCGAGCTTTGTCCGCAGCTACGAGCCGGCGATCGTTGTCACCGACGACGGTCGGTCGTTTCAGGGGGTGGTCCGCGAGGAGGCGGGCGGGGCGCTCGCCGTGCAGACCAGCGCCACCGTCGTCGAGCGGGTGCCGCGCGAGATCGTCGAATCGATCGAGCCGGGGCGGACGTCGATCATGCCGCAGGGCTACGACAAGCTCCTCTCGGCGCAGGAGCTCGCCGATCTCGTCGCCTTCCTCCATCGGGCGAAGTGATGCTCAAGTGGGCTGCTCGCACGCGGCCCCCCGTTTCCTTTTCCCTGCCCCGAGGAGCCACCATGCACGATGCTCGTCACCGTCTCTCCCGCCGCGAGCTCGGCGGGGCATTGGCTGCCGGAGCGGGGCTCGCGGCGCTGTCGGGGGCGGCGCAGGGGGCCGCGGCTCCGCGCGACCCGGATCTCATTGGTGAGGAAAACGCCAAGCCTGGCACGCGTGATTGGATGCTCACGAAAGCCGAGATCGATCCGGCGACGCGCTACCGCAGCCCATGGATCGAGGGTTTTTGTTCCCACCTCTCGGCAAAGGCCGGCGAGGAGATCACGTTCTTCGTCAGCGCCAATCCCCCCAGCCCGGTGACGCTCTCGATCTACCGGCTCGGCTACTACGGCGGCGACGGCGGCCGGCTCGTCGCCGACCTCGGCGAGTTTCCGGGGCAAGTCCAGGCCGACCCGCCGATCGGGCCGAAGCGGGTGCGCGCGTGTGAGTGGGAGCCGTCGGCGCGGGTCACGGTGGGGAACGACTGGCCGAGCGGTGTCTATGTTGCCAAGCTCACGGCCACACGCTCCGGGCACCAGAGCTACGCCATTTTCGTCGTTCGTGATGATCGCCCTGCCGACTATCTCCTCCAAGCGAGCGACTTCACCTGGCAGGCTTACAACCGCTGGCCCGACCGCTTCGCGCTCTATGACAACGGCGACAAGGAATGGTATTGGGGGCCGAACGTCCAGGTGTCGTGCCGCCGCCCCTACGGCAAATACTGCCAGATCCTCGACCAGCCCCTCTCGATCGGCTCGGGGGAATGGTTTCTGTGGGAGTTTCCCTTCGCCTTTTGGATGGAGTCGCTCGGCCTCGATGTGACCTACATCTCGAACCTCGACACGCACCGCGATCCGGCCGGGCTGACGAGGGCGAAGGGATTGCTGAGCTTGGGCCATGACGAATATTGGACGATCGAGATGTTCCGCAACGTGCAGGCGGCGGTGCAGGCGGGCGTGAGTGTCGGCTTCTTCTCCGGGAATGCCGTCTGCGGCCGCGTGCTCCTCGACGAGGCGGGCCCGGCGTTCGAGCGAGTTGGGGTGTTCGGGCCGCCGGGGGGAACGATCGAGTTCGAGCAGATGAAGGCGCTCGCGCACGAGCGACCGTATGCCAACGAGCTCGTTGGCGCCCATTCCACCGGCCCGGTGACCGGCGGCGCCGACTGGATCTGCACCACCCCCGATCACTGGATTCACGCCGGTACCGGCATGAAGCAGGGGGATGCGATTCCTGGTCTGATCGGCTGGGAGTGGCATGGGGATCCGGCGCCAATTCCCGGCCTCGAGGTCGTTGCTACCGGGCCGACGCAGTCGGCGCCGGGGAAGCCCAACGGCGGCGTCTACACGGCGACGGTCTATCCCGGACCGAAGGGAAACATCGTCTTCAATGCCGCCACCTGCTGGTGGGCCGACGGCCTCGCCGCGCCGCCGGGCTATGTCCGTCCGAGCGTGTACACGAGCCCCCAGGGGCCCGACCCCCGCCTCCAGCGGATCACGCAGAACGTCCTCGAGCGGATGGTGCGGGGGTGAAGTGGGAATCGGTTTTCTTAGGTATCATGAAACCATGCGATCGAGCCAACTGATTCCGCCGCCGGAACTCGCCGCGCCGAGCATCTCGGGGTTAGCGTCCGAGGATCGGATGCGGTTGTGGGCGCGGATGGTCGACGAAGGAGACGAGTTCCTCCTGGCAGGATTTCGGGAGCGGTGTGGCTCTGATGCTGCGGCACAGCAGGCATTCCTGACCTGGCTCGCTCGTCGCGATGTCGAGGGGACTGCGGCCAAGATCCGGATGTTGAAGGGCCGATCGCCGAGGCCCTCCGATGGCCAGTGAGGGAGTGTTGGCGACGCTCCAGGCTGGCTGGCAGGCGCTTGGCACCTGCGGCGTGGAGCGTGCCGTCATCGGAGGGCTGGCGCTCTCCGCCTGGAACCATGCCCGCTACACGCGAGATGCCGACGTCCTCATCGCGATCGATCGCGGTCGAATCGACGAATTGGTGCAATCGCTCACCGCGGCCGGTTTTCATCCCCGGCACCAGCCACCGCTGCGTTGGATCGATGGACAGGGCATCATCCAGTTTCTCTTCCAGCCGGATGGGGCTCTGATGCCCTTCCAGTTTGACGTTTTGCTGGCCGGCAGTGATTTCCATCGCGAGGCGGTGGCGCGGGCCGTCGATCGCCGCCTGCCCGGCGGCATGCTTCCTGTCAGAGTGGTGCAGCCGGACGATCTGATCGTCATCAAACTGTTGGCAGGGCGGATCATCGATCTGGCGGACGCAGCGATGGTCCTCCGCGAGAATCGTGACGCGATCGACGTTTCACGCCTCGAGCGTTCCGTCGTCGAGCTCGGACTCGCCGCCGACTACGAGCGGATCCGGCAGGAGGCCTTCCCGGGTGAGGCCGAGCCCCCCGTCAGTCGCTGAACGTGGGACTCCTCTCGATCGACGCCCTGAAGGCCACGGTGGCGCCTCTGGCTACACGAGCATGCGATTTTTTCGTTCGTCTATGATGGTGGCGAGACTGGCTCGGAACGGACCCGGCAGATCGGGGGGAGGATCGTGATGGCGCACACGCGATTGTCGGCGGGGCGAAGTCTGTGGAGCGTGCTCCTGGTGTGTTCGCTGGTGGTGTGGCCATGCACCTTGCTGCGCGGCCAACCGTCGACCGTGCCCGTGGCATCGGCCTCTGTCACCCTCGCCACGTTCGACGTCGACGCCACGCCGCCGGTCGGTGCGGCGATGGCCTACGGGCCGGCGGTAAGGGCCGCTGATCTTCAGCTCCGTTGCCGGGGGATCGTGCTCTCAGGCGCCGGTGAGCCGATCGTGCTCTGTGCCATCGACTGGATCGGCGTCGGCAATGGCGCGCACGATGCCTTCCGCGCCGGGCTTGCCGCAGCTGCCGGTACGACACCGACGAGAGTCGCCGTTCATGCCCTTCACCAGCACGACGCCCCCCATGCCGACTTCACCGCCGAGAAGCTCCTGGCCGAGATGGGGGTCAAGGATCATCCCCGCTTCGACGGCGATTTTGCTCGCGCGGTGATCGCGAATGCGGCGGTGGCGATCAAGGACGCGCTTCCCACAGCGAAGCCGGTCACCCATGCCGGCTTCGGCCGGGCGGAGGTGGCGCAGATCGCGAGCAACCGCCGCCTCGTCGGACCCGACGGGACCTTCGTCGCCTGGCGCGGCAGCGCCACGAAGGATGTGACGATCAAGGGCTGGCCGGAGGGGACGATCGACGCCGATCTGGCGGCGCTCGTATTTTTCTCCGGCGACGACGCGCTCGCCTCGATCACGAGCTACGCCACCCATCCGATGAGCTACTACCGCACCGGCGTTCCCGGCCCCGATTTCCCCGGCATCGCCCGCTTTATTCGCTCGCAAGATCTTCCCGGCGCCCTCCATCTCCACTTCACCGGCGCCGGCGGCAACATCGCCGCCGGAAAATACAACGACGCCTCTCCCTCCAACCGGGTCGTTCTCGCCACCCGGCTCGCAGCCGGCATGCGCAACGCCTTCGATGCGGCCACTCGGAACAAGAAGCCGCTTACGACCGCCGACATCGGCTGGGAGAGCGTGCCGGTGGTGCTCCCGGCCCGCGAAGGGCTCGGCGTGGAGAAACTCGTCGAGGAGGTGCGCGGCAAGCCCGACCGAGGGACGTTTGCCCCGATCGACGCGCTCGCGTTTGCCACCCGCGCCCAAGAGAAGCACGCCATCGACGTCACCTGCCTGAAGGTGGGGAGCGCCCGGATGCTTCATTTGCCGGGGGAACTGTTTGTGGAGTATCAACTCGCCGCCCGGCAAATGCGGCCCGATCTCGATGTCTTCATGGCTGCCTACGGCGACTACGGCCCCGGTTACATCGGCACCGCCGGGGCCTACGCGCAAGGGGGCTATGAGGTCCTTCCCACGAGCTCGTTCGTCGGCCCGGAGGCGGAGGCGCCGCTCCTGGAAGCGATTGGAGAATTGCTCGAGGTGGCGAAGTGAAGTCGGCACGTTTTCAGGCGATGTGGTGGGCTGCCGTGGCGATCGCGCTGACGGCCTGTCCAGTCGCGATCGGTGCCGACGAGGCACCCCAAGGCGCCGTCAACTATGGCGATGAGCTCCCCCGCATCCCGCAGACGGCCCCCGCCGACGCCCCGGCGACGATGATTGTGCGTCCCGGCTTCGCGGTCGATCTCGCCGTCGCCGAGCCGATGCTCGCGAGCCCCGTGGCGATCGCCTGGGACGAGGATGGCCGGCTGTTCGTCGCGGAGATGCGCGGCTACAGCGAGGATCAGGGAGAGCGATTGGGACGGATCCGCCTCCTCCATGACGACAACGCCGATGGGACGTATGACCGGGCCACGGTCTATGCCGACGGCCTCGCCTGGCCGACGGCGCTGGTTGTCTTCAGCGGTGGCCTGTTTGTCGGCGATGCCCCCGACATCGTGTGGTTCAAAGACACCGACGGCGATGGCGTCGCCGACGAACAGAAGAAAGTCTTCACCGGGTTCGGGACGAGCAACGTCCAGGGGCTGTTCAATTCGTTCGCCTTTGACGTCGATGGCCGGATCCATGGCGCTGGCAGCTCGACCGGCGGCGAGATCCGGCGGGTCGGCGAAGACGGCGAGCCCGTCGGCGACCCGGTCTCGATCAATGGCCGCGACTTTTCCTTCGATCCGCGCTCGTACGATTTCCGCGCCGAGACCGGCGGCGCCCAGCATGGCCGCTCGACCGACGACCTCGGCCACGTCTACCTCTGCCACAACAGCGACCATGCGATTCGGGTGATGGTCGACGATCGTTCACTTTCGCGCAATCCCTTCTTCCCGGCGCCAGCGGCCAAGGAAAGCATTGCCGTCGAAGGGCCGCAGGCCGCCGTTTACCGCTCGAGCCCGGTCGAACCGTGGCGCGTGTTGCGGACGAGACTCCGGGCCAGCGGAATCGTGCCGGGGATGGTCGAGGGGGGAGGGCGGCCGGCTGGCTACTTCACCAGCGCCACCGGGATCACAGTCGTCTGTGGCGATGCCGTCGGCGATCTGGCCGGGATGCTCGTTGTCGGCGACGTCGGCTCGAATCTCGTCCATCGAAAAAAACTCCTTCCCTCGGGCGCCGGCGTCCGCGCCGAGCGGATCGATGAGGAATGTGAGCTTGTCGCCTCGACCGACGTCTGGTTTCGGCCGGTGCAGTTTGCCAACGGCCCCGACGGCGCTCTGTGGATCGTCGACATGCAGCGCGAGGTGATCGAGCATCCAGCGAGCCTCGCCCCACCGATCAAGCAGCATCTCGATCTCACGAGTGGCCGCGACACCGGCCGGCTGTGGCGGCTCGTCGCCGTGCCGGAGCACGCACCCGATGGCGCCGCGGCAGCGACGAGGAGAGCCGCACCCCGCCTCTCGCAGGCCCCGACCGCGACCCTCATCGAGCTTCTCGGGGATCCCAACGGCTGGCACCGCGACACGGCCAGGCGGCTCCTCGTCGAGCGGAACGATCCCGATGCGGTGCCGCTGCTTCACGAGGTGGCCCGGGAGGGGGCATCGCCGCTCGCGCAAACTTATGCGGCGCACGTCCTCTCCGCGCTCGGCCTTATTGAGACCGCCGACATTCTCCCCATGCTTGCCAGCCGCGACTCGTTCGTCCGCGCCGCGGCGGCGGCACTGGCCGAGCGGCTTTTGCCCGCCGATGCGCCCCCCCCGGCGGAGCTTGTGAAGGCGCTCGCCGAGCTTGCCGTGAGCGAGCCGCAGGCGTCTGTGCGCCTGCCACTGGCGCTCGTCGCCGGGGCGCTGCCGGCGCAGCCGCGCCTCGCGATCCTCCGCACGCTCCTCGAGCGCGATGGTGCCGATCCGTGGGTCCGCTATGTGGCGTTCACGGGCTTGCGGGGCGACGCGGCGGAGATCGTTGCGGCCTGGCTCGATTCCCCGCACAGCCTGGCATCGAAGGGAGCCGCGGCGGCGCTACCGGGGCTTGTAGCGCAGGTGGGGCGCAAAGCTAACGCGGCAGAGCTTTCGCGGATCGTCGCCGGCATCGACGGGCTTGCTGGAGCGCCTGCCGCGGGGGCGACCGACACCCGACCGACGGCCACGGTGCTTCTCGGGGAACTTGCCGCGGCGCTTGCCGCCACCGGATCGGATGGCAACAAGATTGAGCCAGTCGCCACGACCCAGGCACTTGTCAATCGCCTCGGCGCTTATAACCGCGAGGTCGCCTTCGATCGCAAGGCCGACGTGGACCGGCGGATTCGGGCCGTGCGCGGGCTCTCCAATCCTGCCGACCTTGAAAAACTGCTCGTCGCCGAAGAGCCGACGGAACTGGTCACGGCGGCGATTCAGGTTCTCGATCGCTCCCGCGATCCGGGCGTCGGGGGAACGCTCGTCGCGGCGCTCCCCCGGCTCTCGGTCGAGGCCCGCCAAGTGGCGGCCGTAGCGCTCTCCCACGATGCCGGGCGGGCGCTTGCGTTCCTCGAAGCGATTCAATCGGGGGGCTTCGCGGCGGCCGATCTCGACCGACAGACGGCCGCGGCCCTGTGGGCCTTCCCAGAGAGGAGTGTGGCGGAGCGGGCTGCAGAAGTGCTCGGGGCTGCGCCGCCGGCTGACCGTGAGTCACTCGTGGTCGCCTACCGGGCGAGCCTGCCGGCGACGGGAAGCGTCGAGGCGGGGCGGGCGATCTTCAGAAAGCAATGTGTCGGCTGCCATCGCGTCGAAGGGGAGGGGCGCGAAACGGGGCCGGCGCTTGCGGCCGTGCAGGCCCGTGGCCCGGAGGCGATGCTCCTGGCAATCCTCGATCCCAATCGCGAGGTCCTCCCCGCTTACCATGCCCACGCGGCGATCGA
>JBAWVV010000175.1:0-8505 GCA_037147115.1 Planctomycetia bacterium
GGGTAGAGGGGATCGGGGGATTCGGCCCGGGGCGGATCCCGCCACGATGGCGTTGGCCCAGCGCGGATTATGGCAGTCTGACGATTGCCGGGTCCAGCAGGAAAAGCGCCCCACCCCCTAGGCTCGCCGGCTTGCCGAGTCTGCCCCACCTCTGGTCGGTGGCTGAGAACCTGGGGGGACTTTTCCCGTCGTTCCCGAAAATCGGGACGTTCCGTCGCGGTGTGGACGATGGCTCCGGCATGGGGTCAACGAGCAGACACTTTCGTGAGTTCGCCGCCGGAACGCGGCCAGGAGCCATCGGCTGCCGCAGGCTGGCGGCGACGATGATCGTCGTTCTCTCAGGGATCACGGGGCTCGTTCGGGGCGAGGATCTCCCCCCGGCTCCCCGGCTCCCCGATCTGGTCCGCACGTCGAACACAGCGTTCGCGATCCCCTTCAAGGTGGCGCCGTCGCAGCAGGCCGATCATGCCGCCGCGCGGGTTCTCCTCCAGGCGTCGAAGGATCTCGGGGCGACCTGGGAGCAGGCCGGCGAGGCGGGGCCGGAGGCAGGGTCGATCGTCTACAGGGCCGCGGCCGACGGGGAGTATTGGTTTCGACTCCGGGCGGTGGATGCCAAGGGGAGGCAGCGCGGGGGCGAGGGGCCCGACATGCGCGTCCTCGTCGATGTGGCCGCCCCGCGCGTCTCGGCCCGGGTGTGGCGCGGTGCCGACGGCGAGGTCGTTTGCCGCTACGCCGCCGCCGACGACACGCTCGACCTCCTGAAGATGGTGGTGGAATACCAGACAAAGGCGGAGCCGACCTGGAAGAAGATTGCCGCCGAGGCGGTCCTTTCCCGCGAATCGCCGGCTCATCTGATCGGCGAGGAGATCTGGTGGGCCGGTGAGAAGGTCGAGGCGCTCACCGTGCGGATCTCGGTCAGCGATGCCGCCGGGCATCGGACCGTGAAGCAGTTCACGATGGAGGGGGCCGACCCCGGTGTCGAACAGGGGGCGCTTGCGGCGGAGATTGGTGTCCCGGCGTTGCCCGGGCAGTCTTCCTCCGCGGTGGTTTCATCGCCCCCCCCTTCCCTACCCCTCGACAACCAGCCCGCCGCCTCGACCGAGGTGGCCACCGCGCCCCCCGGGGGATGGGCAGCCGACCCGTCGGGGCGCTGGGCCGTCGACGGTCCGGTGGCGTCGCTCCCCCCTTCCCCGGAAGCCGGCCAGAGCCGCAGCGTGCTCGCCCGTCCGGTCGGCACCGGGAGCCGCAGCCCGCTTCCGGATGCCGGTGGCCGGCCGGAGGGAGGCCCGGCCCCCGCCACGCTCGCGCCGGCCAAGCCGGCGATCGAATCGGCCGCAGCGGGCCCCGCGGCGCGTGCCCTCCCCACCGAATACCGGGGCCGCCCGCTGCAGATCGTCCGCTCCCGGAGATTCACCTGGGACTACGAGATGCAGTCGGACCGCCCCGACACCGTCCCGGTGCGCGTGGAACTCTGGAGCACCAGCGACGGCGGCGTCAGCTGGCAGCGCAGCGCCGTCGATGACGACGGCCAGAGTCCGATCGACGTCACCCTCCCCGCCGCCGGCCTGTATGGATTCCGTCTTGAGATCGTCCCCGACCTGCCTGACGCCGGCGGGGGCCCGCGGTCGGGCGAGATGCCGGAAGGGTGGATCGGTATCGACGACGAGCCCCCGCAGGTGGAGATTGTCGAGGCGACGCGCTTGAAAGATACCGAGCCGGGGGGCGTGCTGATCCGCTGGGCCGCCCGCGATCAGATCCTCGTGCCGAAGAGCGTCCGCTTGATCCAGTCCCCCAACGCCGATGGGCCGTGGGGCACGATCGCCGAAGGGTTAGAAGCCCAGGGGGAATACCGCTGGCAGCCCGAGCGGGGCACGCCGGCCCGGGTCTTCATCCGAGTCGAGGCGAGTGATGCGGCGGGGAACATCGGCCGCGGCACGACGCCGGAGCCGGTCCTCGTGGCGATGCCGCGCGTTGTCGGCAAGCTCGGTGGGGTCAAGGTTTTGCCGTAGGCGGGCTCCCCCTGACGTCGCCACGGAACACGGCAGGGAAGACTTTTTCCACGGAGCGTTAGACTGCACGGCTGCCGAATCCGGGGCCGTGTCGCGTCTCCCGGTCCGGCGTCCTCCGAGGCGCTCCTTTGTGGCCGAATCCCGCTCCGCCCTGGAAATCCTCCGCGCCCCCGACGACTGGTCGCCACCGCCGGCGGCCGTCATCGCGCTGGTCGGCGATGAGCCGTTCCTCGCCGGAGAGCTCCTCGGGCTGATTCGACGCCACATGGTGCCCGACGAGGCCGATCGATCGTGGGCTTGGCGCGAGTTCGATGGGGAGGCGATCGATGATCCGCGCGACATCTTCGATGAGGCGGCAACAGTGCCGATGTTTGCCGGAGCGACGCGCGTGGCGGTCGTGCGCTCGGCCGATCCGTTCGTAACCAAGTGCCGGGCGATGCTCGAGACCATCGTCGCCTCGCCCCGCGGCCATCGCGGGCTGGTGATCCTCGACGTCAAGACCTTTCCCGCCACGACCCGGCTGGCGAAGTCGCTCGCTGCCCAGGGCGCGGTCATCGACCTGGCCGTGCCGGCGAAGGTCGATCTCGCCGCCTGGGTGCGGCACTGGGCCAAATCCCGTCACGGCTGCGCCCTCGAGGCCGCCACCGCGCAGCGCCTTCTCCAGCGCCTCAATAACGAACTCGGTCAGATCGATCAGGCGGTGCAGCGGCTCGCCGGAGCCCAGGGCAAGGGGGGGAAGCCGATTCCCCCCGAGGCCGTCGACGACATCGTGGGGAGCCCCCAGGAGCGATCGGCGTGGGGGATGGTCGATGCCGCCGCGGCCGGCAATGCCCCAGAGGCCCTGGCGGCGCTGGCCGATCTCCTCGCCAGCGGCGAGAACCCAATCGCGCTGTTTGCGCAAGCCGCCACGAGCCTGCGGCGTCTTGCTTCCGCCGCCCGGCTCCTTGGCCTGCCCCCCGGCGCGGGGCGCCCCGGCAGCTTCGACGAGGCGCTGAAGTCGGCCGGCGTGGCGGCGTGGCCCAAGGCGCTTGCCCAAGCCCGCGAGGCGCTCCAGCAACTCGGTGGCCGTCGCGCCCGCCAGCTTCCCCAGCGGCTGGCCGATCTCGACCGATCGCTCAAGGGGGATGCTTCCCGCGGCCTGCGAGCGCGGCTGGCCCTGGAGCGCCTGATCTGCATGATGGCCCGACAGGCGCCGGGGATCGACACCCCGGCCGGCAGGGCCGCGGCGACGGGCGGATCGGGAGCCCGGTCGGCCACGGCGACAAACCCCGGGACGAGGAGATCGCGGACGTGAACGTGAACGTGGATCGACACCAGGATGCGCCCCGGGACGTGTGGGAAAATCCGTTGGCGACCCGCTACGCCTCCGCCGAGATGGCGAGGCTGTGGAGCGACCGCAACCGCTACCGCACCTGGCGGCAAGTATGGCTGGCCCTGGCGGAGGCCGAGGCCGAGCTCGGTCTGTCGATCACGCCGGCGCAGCTGGCGCAACTGCGCGCCAATCTCGAGCCGGTCGACTTCGTCAAGGCGGCGGCCTACGAGAAGCAGATGCGGCACGACGTCTTTGCCCACCTCCACACCTACGGCGATGCGGCGCCGCTGGCCCGCCCGATCCTCCACCTCGGGGCCACAAGCGCCTTCGTTACCGACAACACCGACTTGATGCTGATGCGCGATTCGCTCGATCTGATCGCCGCCCGCCTCGCCGGGGTGATTGAGGCGCTCGCAGCCAAGGCGGCCGAGACGAAGGACATCGTCTGCCTCGGGCTGACCCACCTCCAGCCGGCGCAGCCGACGACGATCGGCAAGCGGATCTGCCTGTGGATCCACGATCTGCTCATCGATCTCGAGGAGATCGTCCACCGTCGCCAGCTCCTCCGGGCCCGCGGGGCGAAGGGAACGACCGGCACCCAGGCGAGCTTCCTCGAGCTCTTCGACGGCGATCACGCCCGAGTCCGCGCCCTCGACGAGGTGGTGTCGCGGAAGCTCGGATTCAACGCCTCCTACGATGTCACCGGCCAGACCTACACCCGGAAGATCGATTCGCAGATCGTGGCCGGCCTTGCCGGGATCGCCGAATCGACTCACAAGGCGGGCAACGATCTCCGGCTGGCGGCCGCCTCGGGGGAGCTCGAGGAGCCCTTCGAGCAGGATCAGGTCGGCTCCTCGGCGATGCCCTACAAGCGCAATCCGATGCGTGCCGAGCGGATGTGCGGCCTCGGCCGGTTCGTGATGGGGCTGGCCGTGACGGCCGGGCAGACTGCGGCGACGCAGTGGTTTGAGCGGACGCTCGATGATTCGGCCCCGCGTCGGCTCGTTCTCCCGCAGGCCTTCCTCGCCACCGACGCCCAGCTTGTCCTCTACGCCAACATCGCCCGTGGGCTTGTCGTCATCCCCGGGACGATCCGCCGGAATCTGGAAAACTATCTCCCCTTCCTCGCCGCGGAACGGATCCTGATGGCGGGGACGAAAGCCGGAGGCGACCGCCAGGTGCTCCACGAGGCTTTCCGCGTTCATAGCCACGCGACGACGGCGGCCATCCGCGAGGGAAAGCGGAATGACCTCGCGGAAAGGCTCGCCGCCGATCCGCTCTTCGTGGCGGTCGACCTTGAAGCCGCGATGGAATCGCAGGGGCTGGCCGGAAGGGCATCGGCGCAGGTCGACGAGTTCCTCGCCGGCCCGGTCCGCGAGGCGCTGCGTCGCAACCCGGCCCGCGCGGCGGCCGCAGCGCTGCACGTCTAAACGCCAGCCTTCACGAATCGCCGCGTGACGGCGGCGGCCACGGCCAGATCGAGTCTGTCAGATCCGGTCCTGATGGCGCGACCGACTGCGGTTTGAGCGGCAGCTCAAGCACAGTCCGCTGATGATCAGTCGGTGTCCCTGGGCGCGGAACTGGTGGAGGGCCGCCACGGCGTCGAGGATCTTTCCGAGATCGACGCTCGAGAACTCGATCAGCGTCTGGCACCCGGTGCAGTGGAGGTGATCGTGCTGCGGGTAGCCGTAGTCGTGCTCGTAGACGGCCCGGCCGCCGAGCACCATCTTCCGCAGCAGCCCCGCTTCGACCAGTTCCGTGAGCGTCCGGTAGACCGTTGGCCGGCTCGCGGAGGCGCCGTCGGGCGTGCCGCGGAGATCGGCGAGGAGCTGATCGGCATCGAAGTGCTCGTGGCGGGCACAGACATGCTCAACAATCATCCGCCGCTGCCGCGTGATCCGCTTCCCCCGGGCCTGGAGAAACTCCTCAAACCGCTCGCGTGGCGTCAGCGCCACATCGACCTTACCGAGCGAGAAGTCGGAGATGGTGGGCATGGGGAAGCGTTCCTTGATCAGGAGGTGGGAGGGGCAGTGTACCACCCTTCCAAGCTCCGGATCGTCCGCAAACGACGGCAGCCAGACCGTCGCCGGCCTGGCTGCCTGTCTTGTTTGCGTCGCCGCCGCTAACCCGGTCGAAAGCCGGTCAGCTGATCCGGTCGAGGAGACGCTCGAGGGCGAGATCGAGCTTCTCGGGGGTCTCGTACGATCCCTCCGCGATGGCGGTGCGAATCGACTGGACCCGGTCGAAGCGGATGTCGGAGGCGGTTTGGGCCGCACGGACCCCGTCGACCGAGAGGTCGACCTGGTCGTGGACCTGACCGACGCCCATCCCCTGCGTCGCCTGGGTGGCCTTGGCCGTCTCCACCGCGCCGGTCGACCTGACGGCTGCCGCGGCACGGGCGCCCTGCGTGAACGTGATGCCGAAGATGTTCATGGTGGTTCTCCTTAGCAGGCGTCTTTCCGCTTCCCTCGACCCTCCGGCACGTACGCTGACGTGGACCGGAGAGTTCAGATATCTGGAAGGAAGAAAACGGATCCGCCCGAACGTTCCTATTCTTGCCGCGCTTCCTCGGGACGGCGACACCAGTCGCCGCCCGCCGTCCCTTCCGGATCGATCCCGGCTCGGGGCGCCACGAGCATTCCATTCTTCATCGACCAACCGGCGGGGGAAACTTGTGGAAAAAAAACCGGTCATTGGTGCCGTTTTTATTCCTTCCACCAGCCCGACCTACCCCGCCTTCCCAGCTTCCGACGTTTCCCGGGCCAGTGGCCCCGCAGGCACTCCCAATTCTCACATCGCGAACTCGGGGCGGCGGCGTTCGAGCTGGTTCTGCAGCCGCTCGACAATGGCGCTGTGCATCTGGCTGACGCGGCTTTCGGAGAGATCGAGCGTGGCGCCGATCTCCTTCATCGTCAGTTCCTCGTAGTAATAGAGGATGATGATCAGCCGTTCGTTGCGGTTGAGGCCCTTCGTCACCAGCCGCATGAGGTCGCCCTTTTGAATGCGGCGCGTCGGGTCTTCCCCCTTCTTGTCTTCGAGGATGTCGATCTCGCGGACATCCTTCGAGCTGTCGGTCTCGCACCACTTCTTGTTGAGGCTGACGAGGCTGGCGGCGTTGGCCTCGACGAGGAGCTTCTCGAAATCCTCTCGCGAGAGCTGCATGTATTCCGCCACTTCGGCGTCTGCCGGTGCCCGGCCGAGCTTCGCCTCGAGCGTCTTGAGGGCCTCGTTGAGCTTGCTCGCCTTGCTGCGCACCAGCCGCGGCACCCAGTCCATCGTCCGCAGCTCATCGAGCATGGCGCCGCGGATTCGCGGCACGCAGTAGGTCTCGAACTTGACCCCGCGGGACATGTCGAACGCATCGATCGCGTCCATCAAGCCGAAGGTGCCCGCCGACGTGAGATCGTCGAGCTCGACCCCTTCGGGGAGCCGCGACCAGATCCGCTCGCCGTTGTAGCGGACCAACGGCAGGTAGATCTCGATGAGCCTGTTACGAAGCTGCTCATCCGACTGATCGGCTTTGAACTGCTTCCAGAGCTCCTGGATATCCTCGGCCGTTAGCTGCGTCGCATGTTGATTCGCCACGAGATCCTCCATGAAAGGGCCGGCTCGCCGCGGCCTGGTGGTCGGGGCTCCCGCAGTGGGGAGACCCGCCCTTCCGGCCGTCGAACCTTTATTAATCGTCCGCCAAGGCCCCGGTCCATGAGCCAATCCGTCCGGGACCGCAATTCCGTCACAGTTCCTCCCGGCATCCGTGCCGGAAAGGTCCGTGGATGCGTCAGGCCGCCCTGATCGCCGCTTCCTCACCGACCGTCACGAATACCACCATCGAATCCTCACCGGCTGTCTCCACGTCGGAGAGCACCTGGAGCATTGGGAGCTGCCGGCAGAGTCGGTCGCGCGCGGCGCTGCGCCCCTGGGCCGGTACGACCACGACCGCGGGGGCGCCCCGCTCGATGCGCGGGGCGACCGCTCTGCGGATCTGGGCGATGACCCGGGAGGCGTCGCGGGAGCTGTCCGAGAGCAGATCGTCAAGCGCGGAAGGGGCGATGCGGACGACCACCAGCCGGCCATCGGCGTCGCGGCCCCGACGGCAGATCGTCGTTGCGCGTTCGCGGCGAACCGCCTCGGCGAGGTGGACTGGGGTCGCGTCGCTGCCGGCATGGTCAGCGAGCACCTCGAGGACCTCGGAGAGGGGCCGGATCGGCACCCCCTCGCGGATGAGCAGTTGAAGGGCGCGGTGGATCCGCGCCAGCGGCAGGCCAGCGCCGGTCGACTGTTCAACGAGGGCCGGCTGCGTCGCCCGGAGCGATTCCAGGAGCCGGGCCACCGCCTCGCGGGAGAGGAGTTTGTCGGCGTGGCGGCGGATCGACGACTCGAGCGCCAGCCGAATGCAGGCTGTCTCGTCGAGGACCGCAGCGCCGCGCTTTCCGGCGGTCTCCGCGAGCGCCTGACCGACCCAGACGCCGCGGCGCTGTCCCCCTGGCTCGATCCCCTCCGGCCCATCGAGGGAGAGCGGTTCGCCGGCCCGGGGGAGCGCCAGACGCCGCCCCTCGGGGAGAACGCCATCGGCACAAGCGTCGCCGGCCACCGTGACACGGTAGCCGCGGGGGGGGAGGGAGAGGTTGTCGCGGAAGGCCACTTGCGGGACCACCATCCCCAGGTCGGCGCCGATCTCGGCACGCATCCGCCGGACTGCTGCGACCAGGACCGCCTCGGGACCGGCGACAAGGCCGAGCAATCCGCTGCCGAGTTCAACGACGATCGGCTCGTCGACCGGGACCGTCGGGCCGGGGGCCGGCTCGCCGACCGGAGAACCGGCCGCGGCTGGAGCGGGGGCCCGTTGTTGACGGGCCAGCAGGATCGCACCGATGCCGAGCGTCGCGGCCATCGCCAAAAGCGGCACGCGCGGCAAGCCGGTGAGCGACAGGGCGGCGAGGAAGGCAGCGGTGATGACGAGCAGGAACTGGAAAACCGGAAGTTCGCCAAACCGCTTGGCGGCCAAGCCAATCAACGGACAGGCCGCGATCCCGACGACAATCGAAACCGTGGAACTCGCCGCAAAGACCAGTGAGCCGAGTTTCAGATCCCCTTGGCAGGCGTAGAAGCTGACGAGGTAAAATCCCAGGTGTCCGACCAGCGTGAAGCTAAGCATGATGCTGAGCAGTGCCACCAGCATCTGTC
>JBAWVV010000176.1:0-8470 GCA_037147115.1 Planctomycetia bacterium
GCGGCGGAGAGGCCGCCGGCGAGCGTGAGGATGAGATCGACGTCGTGCATGGGGGGAGTCCGGGGCAGACGGGAATCCGCCGCGACAACAGAACGGTTCTCCGGCCCACCGGCAATCCCGCCAGCGCTTCCCGCCGTCAGTCGTGATCGCGGCGGGCAAGACCGTCTACCGGTATGCCGACGAGATTTTCTCGCTCGGGCGGGAGCTCGAGGATGTCGTCCGCGCGATCTCGGTCGAGAAGCGGATGCAGCATCCGGCCGTGGTGGCGATCTTGAAATCGGCGCGTCAGTCGACACAGCAAGAATGAAGTCTGTTTGCCTGCTACGGCTGCGAAAGCCGCACGAGCACGAGCGACTCGGCGTTGAAGGAGACTTGACCAGCGGTGGCCCGCAGCTCTGCGACGAGCTCCACCGTCGCCGCGGACTCAAGCGCGAACTCATACACAAGCGCCGTCCATTCCCCCGCGCGATCGACCGCTTGGCGACGTTTGCCACCGGAGATCCGCAGTCCTGCCCCGCTGCCGGTGTCGTCCTCAGTCGCCTCGATCCCCTCACCGTAGGCGAGCCCTTCGAAGCGGTAGCGCCCCGCCGGCAGCGGCACGGCCACGCGCCACGATGCGATCGAGGGGGTCTCGCCGACGACGGCGATCCGCAACACGCTCCGGCCATCGTCCCCTGCGGTCTCGTCGTGGGTCGCTTCGCCGGCGTCGGTCCGGGGGGACCATCCAGCGAGCCGAGCGCGGCGGGCGCCGTCGAACTGTATCGGCTCTGGTTCGGGGGCCTCGGCCTGCTCGCGGAGGTGCCCTTCGCGGGCAACGATCCGGTCGCGGAGCTCGCCCAGGGCCCCTTCCCAGGCTTCGAGCGCTTCCTCGCCGGTCTCCGCCATGGCGGGGCGGATTCGCTCGGCAACGGAATCGAGCCGCGGCAAGATCGCCCCCTCCGCGGCGAACAGCGGGAGGAGCTCTCGGAGGCGATCGCGAAACGCCCCCCGCCACTCCGGCACCCCCATCACGGCTCCGGCGACGATCGTCGGAGGCCTGTCGAGGATCGGGGCGCCGGGATCGCCGAAGATCTGATCCATGCCGTGAGGGAGGAAGTGGATCCGGCCGCCGCTCGCCGGATCGACGTAGATGCGGTAGTTGTTGTGTCCGATCGTGGAGCCGTCCCAGTGGCCGGCCATCAGCTCAAGGGCCATGAACGTCACGAACGCGTCGACGTCGAGCCGCTCGCTGATCGCGGCCTGCCGTTGGGCCGGCTCCGCCACGCGGCAGGCCGCGACGAGCGCCTTCAGATCGGCTCCGGGAACGCCGTTCTTCCCCTCGTCGCGCTCGACGAGTTCGTCGACATCGACCCCCGTGCCGCCGTCGTAAAGATTGCCGCTGGAGTCGTCGAAGTGGCGCTGGAGGAAGTCACGGTCGATCGCCTCCTTGAAGACATAGAGCCCGAGATCGCGGTCGTCGAGGAGGACGCGGGCGTGGGTCACGCGCGCGGCGGGAACGCCGGCCTCGAGAAACAGATGCGCGCCGAGCCATTCGGCCAAGAACGACGGATCCTGGGCGGCATTGTTGAGGTGAAACTTGTCGAGGCCGTGAAAGCGGGCGCCGGGGCGGAAGCGGTCGATGTTGACGGTAAATCCCGGCTTGTCGTCGAGCCCTTGGAAGCTCCCCGCCGCGCCCTTGAGCTTGATGGCGACATCCTCGAAGACGGCGTCGGCATCGATCGTGAGCGTGCAGGGGACGTAGCTCCGCGGATCGTCGCGAAGCCGGTCGGCCGCCCCCTCGGCGAGCCGGATCTCGATGCGGGGGACGTGTCCGCCATCGAAGAACGCATCGGCGTCGGTGCCACGCGCTACGGATGCCGAGGCGGCCAGTGCGAGCCACGCCGCGGCAGCGGGAAAGAGGTGTCGGAGCAGGGGGAAGGCAGCGTGCATAGCGGATCTCCGCGGCGGTGAGGCGGGTGGGGCCGCTGGGAAGGGTGTGGCGAATCGGCCCCCGGTAGGATAATCGCGGCTCGCAGGAGGCGGATGGGGAAGGATCGGAGGCCGTGATGAATGGTTGTGGAGAGTCCTCCCGTCCCGGGAGGCGTCGGACGGGACGGCGCGGCTCGATCGTCGGCCGCCTGCTCGCGGTGGCGGCGGTCGTCGTCGCCGCCGTGATCCTCCTTCTTCCCGTCTCGCGCGGCGCGAGGGAAGCGGCGCGACGGTCGCAGTGTGCCAGCAATCTCAAAACGATCGGCAGGGCGATCGACGCCTATTCCCGCGAGCATGGCTCCCTCCCGCCGCCGTTCTCCGTCGATGCCGACGGGCATCCGCTCCACAGTTGGCGCGTCCTCCTTCTTCCATACCTCGACGAAGGGGCAGCAGGGGCGATCGATGTGGAGAAGCGGTGGGACGATCCAGCCAACGCCACGGCGGGCCTGGCGACGGCCGAGCCCTACCACTGCCCGTCGCTGCGGGCTCCCGCGGGCAAGACGACGTACCATCTCGTCGTCTCCCCGGAAGGGCTCGTCCGCCCCGATCGATCGGCGCCGCGCGAAGAAGCCACCAGCGCCGATCGGAACACGATTCTCGTGATCGAGTCGCCCGAGGGGAGGGCCGTGCCGTGGATGGGCGGAGGTGACGACGGGGTCGAGGTGCTGATGGGGAGTGACGAGGGGTGCCATGCCGGTGGTGTGATGGCCCTGTTTGCCGATGGCTCCGTCCACTTCCTCCGCATCGGCAGCCTGCCGCTCGACGTGCGGCGGTCGTTGATCACGCCGGAGGCCGACACCCCTCCGGGCTCGTTCGATCTGCCGTGATCGTTTCGCGGTGTGCGGCTCGATGCCAGGCCTCAACGGCGACCAGCGGCAGGAGCCAACTGGCCCAAGCGTTCGCCGCATAGCTCCAGGGAGCGTCGGGCATCAACAGCGATGTTGCCCCCCCAATGACCCGCAGGACCACCACCGAGGCAAGCAGAGCGAGGAGGCGCATCATCCAGCGCTCGTGCTCGGCGAACTGGCGGCGTCGGGCTGCGAGGAAACCGAGCGCGGCGGTGACGCCGGTGAGGAACGCAAGCGTCGCGAATCCGAGGCCGGCCACGGCCTGCTCCGGCACCGGGAGCGAGGGAAGGGGGTGCCGGGCCATCACCAGGCCGCTCGGCGCCACGACGAGCAGCGCGAGGGCTACGACGACCCGCCCGAGCAGGGCGTGCCAGAGAGGGGCCCGCTGGCGCAGGGCGGGGACTGCCAGCAGGAGACCGAGGAGGAGCGTTGGCGGTCCGGCGAGGATATGGGCCACAAACGCCGTCCGATAGCCACCTTCGTCAAACGTCTCCTCCCGGCCGGCGAGGAAGTCGGTGCGGAAGTCGGGGGTGGGGAGATAGCCGGGGTAATTCGCCACGATGCCCGCGACGACCCGGAGGACGATCGCCGCGCCGAGGATCATGAGCAGTCGCTTCATGCCTGCGGCCTGCCTGTCAGGGGAACGCGAGCGTTCATCGGTGGAATCTGGAAACGACGGAACGAAAAAATGCACGCCCGCCATCGTCCGGCCCGCGTCGATCGGTTGGCCCTCATCGGCCCGGGGCGGCGGAGGCGCGACCACCTCGCGACGATCGCCCGCTGGCATCTCGGCTGAGGGCGTTGGCCATCACTGATCGGCGGAGATCTGGCTCGGGCCGCTCCCCACGGTCTTCTCGTACTTCCCGTCGCCACTCTTCACGTATTTCGTGAACCCGAGCCGGTCGAGGTTCCGATCGGAGAGGAGCTTGGGGTTGCCAATGTCGGTCCCCTTGCCACCGATCGCGAAGCCGGTGATCACGCGGCGGACCGGTTCCCCCGTCTCCGGGTGCTCCTGGAGCGCCTGTTCCGACATCGACTGGAGCAGTTCGAACCGCTCGCCGCCGGTGCCGTCCGGCTTGACGACTTCGTAGACGTAGGTGGGCATGGTGGCAGGAAAGGCTCGCGGGGCGGAAAGTCTCCAACTTCCAGAGTCTATCTCCCCGTTCGACTGGCGTGGGCTGTGGGTGTCGGAGTCCGGCAGAGGAGAGGCAGTCCGATCGCTATCATGATGGCGGGGTCGGACCGTTCCTTTCTTCTCTTCGGCGCTGCCATGCCCGCTCTTCCCTTCCCGCCGCTGCCTCGCCACGCCCTGCTGGGCAGCGCGATTCGCTCGGCCGTGCTCGTCGGCGTGATCGCGTCGAGCGCCCGCTCCCCGGCCCGGGCCGCCGAGCCTCCCGAGCGAGTCGTCGACGGCCTCCAGGTGCTCTATACCTTCGAGGCGCTGGTGAAGGGGGTGTTCCCCGACCGGGCCGGGGTCGGCGAGGGGATCGATCTGCGGATTGACAAGCCGCAGGGGGTGCGCTTCCACGCCGGCCGGATGGGGCTCGATGTTCCGGTCGTGATCGCCTCCGACGGCCCGGCGAAGCGCCTCACGCAGGCCCTCCGGCAGGCGCAGCAATTCTCGCTTGAAGTCTGGATCACGCCGGCCGAGGGGGAGCAGACCGGCCCGGCGCGGATCGTCAGCCTCTCGCTCGACACAAGCAAGCGCAGCCTGTCGCTCGTCCAGGAGAAAGGACGCTACGAGCTCCGCCTGCGGACGAGCACCACCAGCGACAACGGCACCCCCGCCACGCCGACGCCCGACGGCACCGCCGTCCATCGGCCGACGCACCTCGTCGCCACGCGCACCCCCGATGGCATCGTTCGCCTCTCCCTCGACGGCAAGGAAGTGGCCACCAACACCGTCGCCGGCGACATGAACCGCTGGCCCGACGACTGCCGGCTTGTCGTCGGGAACGAAGTCAGCGGCGACCGCCCCTGGCGCGGCGAGATCGCGCTGGTCGCACTCTATGCGCGGGCCCTCAGCGCCGACGAGATTGCGCAAAACTACGCCGCCGGTCCGCCCCAGATCGAGGAGGCGGCAGCGCTGCCGCCGGGTCATCCGGAGCAGGTCGACGTTGTCGGCGCTCTCATTCCCTTCCTTTCGGGCTACTGTTTCAACGGCTCTGCCGGCGAGGAGGCAGCGGCGGGGCGTGCTATCATGGCGGCCCATGAGGAGTGACCGATGACGCACGACACGGTCGACGCAGACATGCTCGCTGAAATGGCGCGGGCCGTCGTGGAAAGCGTCCATCCGGAGCAGGTTCTGGTGTTCGGATCGCATGCCCGTGGCACGGCGACCGCCGCCTCCGACGTCGATTTTCTGATCGTCGAATCCGAGCCATTCGGACCCGGTCGAAGCCGGCGGGAGGAACTGCGGCGGATTCGCAGGGCGCTCTCCCGCTTCCATGTACCGAAGGACGTCTTGCTCTACAGTCGCCCGGAAATCGAGCGGTGGATGACCGCGCCGAACCATGTCATTGGCAAGGCCTACCGCGAAGGCCGGGTGTTGTACGGCCATGAATGAAGCGACGGCACGCATGCTCCGCCTGGCGCAGCGCGACCTGCGGGCCGTTCAGGGAATGCTCGATGATCCCGACTCGTTTCCCGATGAGATCTTCGGGTTCCACGCCCAGCAGGCGGTTGAAAAGGCTGCCAAGTCATGGCTCGACGGCCTCGGCATCGAGTATCCCAAGACGCACGATCTCGACCTGCTTTTCGAGTTGCTCGCCGAGAGGGGCGGGGAGATTCCGCCAGCCTGTGAGGAGCTGCGCGACCTGGTCGATTTCTCGGTTCAGTATCGGTACGAGGCCTTTGAGGAGTTGCCGCTCGATCGCCAAGAAACGCTTCGTCTCGTGACGATGTTCATCGAACACGTCACAGCGAGAGTCGCTTCCTAGCGGGGCTGACCGTTGCGAGTGAAAAGTTGAATCCAATCAGGAGAAGTGCCATGCCTTGCCGTTGCGAGAATGTCGGTGGGATGAAGCGAATAATGATGCCGGCCTTGCTCGTGGCAGCGCTGGCCTGGATGTCGTTGGCTTTTCCCGCTCTGGATGCTGCTGAAGCACCGCTGCGGGCCGGCGTGGCCATCGCCGACATCACGCCCGCCGGGCCTTACCCGATGAGCGGCTACTACTTCGAGCGCCTCTCCACTGGCACGAAGGATCCGCTCCACGCCAAGGCGCTTGTGCTCCGGCAGGGGGACACCGCCGCGGCGATCATCTGCTGCGATCTGATCGTCATCGCCTCCGACCTCACCGACGTCGTCCGCGAAGCTGTCGAGCGGGAAACGGGGATCCCCGGCGCGAATGTCATGCTGGCCGCCACCCACACCCACACCGGCCCCGACTACACGAAAGAGCTGTTTCAGTTTGTCACCGGGAGGAAGCCGACCGGTGAGGCGGCGACACGCGAGCCCTATGCGCCGCGGCTCGTCGACGGGCTCGTGGCGGCGGTCAAGCGGGCCGACGCGGCGGCCATGGAGGTGACGGTCACGGCCGGAAACGTCATCCAGCAGACCCCCGTCTCGTTCAACCGCCGGTTTCTCATGAAGGATGGCTCGGTGCGCACCTGGGCGAAGGTCGACACAGCGGGGGCAATCCGCCCCGCCGGGCCGATCGATGCCGAGATCGGCGTTGTCCGCTTCGATGATGCTGGTGGGAAGCCGCGTGGGCTCCTCTCCTCCTTCGCCCTCCACCTCGACACCGTTGGCGGCACCGCATACAGCGCCGATTTCCCCTTCTTCATTGAGCGCGAGATCCGCGACGCCCTCGGCGCGAGCGTCGTCTCCCTCTTCGGTAACGGCTGCTGCGGCAACATCAACCATGTCGATCCGACGAAAGCCGAGGCGAACAAGACGGACTTCATCGGGTCCTCGATCGGTCGCTCGATCGTGGCCGGGCTGCCGGCGCTGGTGCCGGTCGAAGCGCCACGCCTCCAGGTACGCACGGCGACGGTCGATGTGCCCCTCCTCGACGCCACCCCGGAGCAGGTGGCGGCTGCCAAGCAGCTCCTCGGGGAGATCAAGGCGGGGGCGAAGCCCGAGTTCCTCGCGCATGTCGATGCCTACCGCCGGCTGATTATCGACAACCTCCGTCACGACGTCGATCAGGAGGCGGCGCTCGAGTGGCTCGGCTGGGGGCTCTCGAAGAAGCTCGCCGGCTCCGGTGACACGATGCCGCTCGGCGTGCAGGTGATCACGCTCGGCCGCGACGTGGCGGTGGTGGCGTTCCCCGGGGAGTCGTTCGTGGAGCATGGCCTGGCGATCAAGAATGCCAGCCCGTTCCGCACGACGCTCGTCGTCGAGCTCGCCAACCACGGCGAGACGATCTACGTGCCGACGCGCGCCGCGGCAGTCGGCGGCGGCTACGAGACGACGAATACAACCGTCGCCCCCGGCGCCGGCGAGCTGATGGTCGAAGCGTGTATCCGGCTCCTCCAGGAGGCCGCCGCGGCGCTGCCCTGAGATGCTGCTGCCGCCGTCGCGGCGCGATCGTCACCGTGAGATCGACTTGGCAACGGGGCAAGCTGGGGGGATGACGGACGCCACGAAGACGGGGTGGAAAGTTGACAGCTCCGCAGGGGGCCTTCCATACCTGCACTCCTGCTGGTGATGGTTCTGCCGTTGATCCCCCCTCAAGGAGATTCCTCATGCGTGCAACGCGCATCTACTGGTTCTGTCGGTCGCTCGTCGTCGTGTCGCTCGGTGTCGCCGTCGGGCTCGGCACCGCGGGGGCCGTGGCCCGGGCGAAGGATCCGTCGTTTGCGACCGATTCGGGGGTGAGTCTGTCGTCGACCGAATCGAGCGTCATCGCCCGCACCAACGATGCCCGGGCGCAGCGTGGTCTCGCCCCCCTCGCCGCCGATGCCGACCTCATGAACGCTTCCCGCCGGCAGGCCGCCTGGATGGCCCGCAACCGCAATCTTTCCCATGGCCAGGGGGTGACGGAGAACATCGCCATGGGGCAGTCGTCGGCCGCGGAGACGGTGGCCGATTGGATGCGGTCCGACGGCCACCGGGCGAACATCCTCGGCTCTCACCGGCGGATCGGCGTGGCGATGGCACGAGCGGCCGACGGGACGGTCTACTGGTGCCAGCAGTTCCGTTGAGCGGCAGCCCGATCCTTGCCCTACCCTTGTCCGAGGGGTAAGTTGACCCCAATTAGGGTCTTGGGTGCTGCCTGGCCCGTGATCGGTCGCCTTGTAGGGGGAGCAGATGCCGTGATCACGATGCCACGACTGATTGCCGCACGTGGTGGATTCGGGCCGATGATCCAGTGGTTCATCCGGATCGTGATCTACGATATCTGCATCTCCACGATCGCCGAGGTGCTCGGCGTTAGTCGGTTCGTAGCGCTGTTCATTTTTCTCGGCATTCTCCTCGCTCTCGGCGGGGTGGGCTATGTCCTGCGCAACAAGATGAGCAGCCAGGCCGACGACCTCTGACCGACCGCACGGACGGCCTGCCCATGAACCATGCTGTGCTTCACGGCCCGGCCTTCTCCGCGCTCCGACTCGAACTGGATGAAGGGAGTTGCGTCCTCGCACAGCCGGGGTCGATGCTGGCCATGACTCCCGGTTTTGATGTCGCTGTCCGTGCCGGCCTCCACATGGTC
>JBAWVV010000177.1:0-8458 GCA_037147115.1 Planctomycetia bacterium
CTCGATATGCTGGGGCTACCAATCATTGGCGACAAGCGGTATGGCCATCAGGTCCTCCTCGAGGACGCTTCCGCCACGATCACCGACGACGGCAAGATCGGGTTCGTCGGCCGCAACGGCGCTGGCAAGAGCACCCTCCTGCGGATCATCCTCGGCGAAGAGGAGCTCGACTCCGGCGACATCGTCCGCTTTCCCCGGCTCCGCCTCGGGTATCTCCGCCAGCATGATCCGTTTCTCCCCGGCGAGACGGCGCTTGAGTTTCTGATCCGCGATAGCTCCCAGCCCGACTGGAAGTGTGGCGAAGTCGCCGGGCAGTTCGAGCTCAAGACCGCTCAGCTCCAAGGCCCGGTGGCGAAGCTCTCCGGCGGCTGGCAGACCCGCGTCAAGCTCGCCGCGCTGCTCCTCCACGAGCCGACGCTCCTCCTCCTCGACGAACCGACCAACTTCCTCGACCTGCGGACGCAAATCCTCCTCGAGCACTTCCTCCGGGGCTACAAGGAAGCCTGCCTGATCGTCTCCCACGACCGGGCCTTCCTCGCCGCCACCTGCGACCAGACCCTCGACCTCTCCCACGGCAAACTGACCGTCTTCCCCGGGAAGGTCGACGCCTATCTCCAGTTCGAGAAGGAACAGCGCGAACACGTCGAGCGGACCAATGCCGCCGTCATCGCCAAGCGCCGCCAACTCGAGGACTTCATCAATCGCAACAAGGCCCGCGCCTCGACGGCCTCGCGGGCCAAGTCGAAGGAGAAGCAACTCGAGAAGCTCGAGGTCGAGGAGCTCGTCGTCGACGCCCCCACCGCCGCCATCCGCTGCCCGCGCGTCTCGCCGCGAAGAGGGCCGGCCGTTCGTTGCCGCGACCTCGCCGTCGGCTACCCTGACCGGACCGTCGCCGAGGGAATCGATGTCGAGATCGTCCACGGCTCACGGGCCGCGATCGTCGGCGACAATGGCCAGGGAAAGACGACCTTCCTGCGGACGATCGTCGATTCGCTCCAGCCGATCAAAGGGGAGGTGAAGTGGGGCCACGGCTGCGAGGTTGGAATCTACGCGCAGCATGTCTACACGAGCCTGACCGAAACCGACACCGTTCTCGGCTACCTCGAACGTGCGGCGATGATCGGCACGAAACAGCAGCAGATCCTCGACCTCGCCGGCGCCATGCTCTTCCGCGGCAAGGCGGTGGAGAAGAAGGTCAAGGTCCTCTCCGGCGGTGAACGGGCCCGGCTCTGCATGGCCGGATTGCTCCTCGGGCCCTTCAACGTTCTCGTGCTCGACGAACCGGGCAACCATCTCGACGTTGAGACCGTCGACGCCCTCGCCCAAGCCCTCCTTGCCTACGAAGGGACCGTGATCTTCACCAGCCACGACCGGTCGTTCATGCAGACGGTGGCCACCAACGTCATCGAGGTCAGGGACGGCCGCGTCGTCAACTATATTGGTGACTACGGCGCCTACCTCGCCGCCGTCACCAAGGAGATCGACGACGGCGAGGCCGCCGATGGTGGGCGGCCGGCCGCGCGCAAGCCCCCGCCGGCCGACCGCGGCGGCAAGATGGTGGCGACCGCACCGGCCAAGGGGGAATCGCCGCGCAATGAGCGCGACCTGCGGCGCGAGCTCTCCAATCTCGAGCGCTCGATCGCCAAGCTTGACGCCGAGAAGAAGCAGGCCAACGCCGCGCTCTTGGCTGCCACCGATCCCGCCGCGGCTGTCCGCCTCCATGGCGAGGCGATGGCCCTGACCGGAAAGCTCTCCGAGGCCGAGGAACGCTGGCTCGCGATCCAGGAACAGCTCGGCTGAAGCCGGCGATCGCCTAACGCCCCACCACCGCCGCTCCTCGGCGAGTCAGCGCCGTCAGGCGAAGATCCGGCGCAGATCGGCCGGCCGGCGGAACGTCCCGTCGGGCTGGAAGCGGTTGACCGGGTGGGGTGCGATGCCCGAGCGCGGATGGAAATCCTCGCGCCGCGTGAGCAACGCGATCGGCCGATTCAAAATCCCCTTCGAGGCCAGGAAGGCCGACCGGTCGACAAGCTCCAGAGGAGAATTGTAATAGGCGGGGAGATCATCGAACTCGTCGTGCGGATCGATCGTCGCGGCGTCGAGCATTCCCGGCAGCTGATACATCAGCGCCCAGCCGTAGATCTCGACCACCCCGGGAGCGCGTTCGACGTGCACCCGATCCTCCCAGGGTTGGGGGGAGGACGGGGCCGGTGCCACGGAGCCGGTGGGGGCATCGCTCGCCGCGGCCAGCGGCGGGATCGTCGTCACGTCGCAGCAGGAGACAAGCGCAGCGGCCACCCGGCAGGTCTCGCCGCGCTGTCGCCGCCACGCCACGACCCGCTCGAGGTCGATCGGTAGCGCGGGGGCATCGGGGAGGAGCGACCGGCCCGGCAGAACGTCGACATGCCAGCATCCACGCGGGATTCCCCGCTCCGACCGCCCCCAGCCCCCCAGCGAACGGGAGAGGATCGCCGGCCCGACGATGAGCGGACGGTAGAGGCGCCGCAGGGGCCGGCCCGATTGGGCCGCTGCCGAGAACTCCGAACCGACCAGCCGGACACGGGCCGATCGGATCCTGCCGAGGTGCTCGCTCATGGTGCGTCTCCTGAGAGGCCCCCTGCATCTGCTGCAGGAGCGTTCCCCCCTAGATCAAGGCGTACAGAACAGCCAAAACCGGACGCTCAGCGGGGAAAAATTCCAATCCCCCCGTTTCCGCTGGGGTTTTCGCTCCTTTCCCCCCTCCTCCGCAAGATCGATCGACGGGGCCGGATGGCGTCGCAGTGCCGCGTGGCCCGAGGGTGCCGGCGGTGGAGACCTGACAAAACCGCTCTTTCGGAGGGTGTGTTGGGAAGAAAAACGGCGTCGTTTTCGGGGTCTATGCCGCGTGCTTGCCGATGCGACACTAGAGGTTTCACTCCGCCACGGCCGACCGCCCTCGGCTCCCCCTCCCTCCCCCCCTCTGTCGATCCTCTGTCGATCCTCTGTCCATGTCCATGTCTATGCCCCCTTCCCTCCTTCCCCCGGTTTCTTCATCCGGCGATCTCCCCCCGATCCCGGGCGAGGGGCTGGCTTGGCTGCGCGACATGGTCGCCCGGCGCCACGCGGCCTCGACGATCCTCGGTCGGGGGGCACTTGCCACCGGGGAGCTGTGGCAGGCTCACCGGCTGACGAGCCAAGCCTGGCGCGGAGGGGATTGGGTCCATGAGCTCGACATGGTCCTCCCCGCGCGGCCCACGGTCAGCCACGGCCCGATGCTGCTGTGGGTCGGCGGCGGCACGAGCGCCGAGCTGCCCGCTGCCGGTACGACGATCGACGAGGCCCCGCGCGGGGTCGGCTGGCTGGCCCCCCTCGTCGCGGCCACCGGCCTCCCGGCGGCGCTGGTCCGGCAGGTTCCCTGCCAGCCGTTGTGTGGCGGGATGGTGGAGGACGACCTCGTGGCCCATTCGTTCGTCGAGTTCGTTCGCAGTGGCGAGCGCGACTGGCCGCTCCTCCTGCCGATGACTGCCGCGGTCGCCGCCGCGATGGACATCGCCGGCGCGGTGGCCGGCGCGGATCGATTCCGGGTCGAGGGCTTCGTACTCGGCGGCACGAGCAAGCGCGGCTGGGCGAGTTGGCTCGCCGCGGCGGCCGACGACCGGGTCCTCGGCCTCGTGCCGGCGGTCATCGACATGCTCCGCCTCGAGCGCCATGTGCCGTTGCAGTTAGCGACCTTCGGCGGGCGGATGTCGGACAGGCTCGACGACTACAGCTCGCGCGGCATCGAGCAGATCCTCCTCACCCGGCGGGGGCGGGAGCTGATCGACGTCGTCGACCCCTGGTCGCACCGCGCCCACCTCGGCCAGCCGAAGATCGTGGCGCTGGGCACGAACGACCCGTACTGGCCGCTCGGGGCGCTCGATCTCTATCTCGACGGGCTCCCCGGAACGACCGCCGTCTCCTACGCCCCCAATGCCGGCCACGGGATCCCCGGCGACCGGCTCCCCGGTCTCCTCACGGCCCTCCTTTTCCATGTCGCCGGAAGCCGTCCACTTCCCCGGCTCCGCTGGTCGTTCGAGCCCCGCCCCGCCGGCTCCCTGGCCTGCCTGGAGTGCGACGAAACGCCGGCGGAGATCATCGCCTGGCAGGCCAGCGCCGACGGGCCCGACTTCCGCGCTGCCCGCTGGACGCCGAGCCCCCACCGCGGCGCCCGCGATCCGGCCGGCGGCGGATGGATCGTGCCGCTGTGCCCCGGTGGCGAGCGGTGGAACGCAGCGCTCGTCGAATGCCGCTTCGACCGTCTTCCCCACCCGCTGTGGCTGACGACGAGCGTTCACCGGCGGCCCCCCGTGTCGCTCGCCTCCGACAGCCGCTAGGCTTCCCTCTCCCTTCCAGCGCCTGCTGCGCCTCTCGCCTGCCCCGCCCCTGCCCTTCTTGGTGCCCCGCCGATGCGCTGGTTTTGGATCGACCGCTTCACCGAGTTCGTCCGCCACACGCGGGCCACGGCCATCAAGGCGGTCACGCTCGCCGAGGGGCATCTCCACGATCATTTTCCCGGCGCGCCGATCGTACCGGCGACGCTGATCCTCGAGGGCATGGCGCAAACCGGCGGGCTCCTCGTCGCCGACGATCTCGATTACAAGCTCCAGGTGGTCCTCGCCAAGGTGGCGGCGGCCGACTTCCGCTTCGAGGCGGTTCCCGGCGATGTCCTCCGCTTCGAGGCGGTGATTGTCGAGACGATGCCGGGCGGGTCGCTCGTCAGGGTCACGACCTCGATTGGCGACCGGATCCAGGGGGAGGCAGAGCTGTTCTTCGGGCACCTCGTAGCGGGGACGGCGATCCCCAAGCTCTTCAAGGACGGGGAGATGATCGACTGGATCGACAACCTGCGAATCTGCGAGGTGGCCACGAACCCCGACGGCTCGAAGGCGCCGCGGATGGCGTGACGCCTCGCCCGCCGGTCATGACCGAGCGGTGAGCTTCTCCAGCGCCCCCAGCGGCACCTCGACCCAGTCGGGGCGGTTGGCCAGTTCGTAGGCCAACTCATAGATCGCCTTGTCGAGCGTGAAGGCGGCAAGCAGGCGGCGCTCCTCGTCGGCATCGGCCGGCCACCAGGGCTCCCCCGCAACGCCGCGGCGGTAGGCCGCCAGGAACGCGTCGGCGAGCGTGGCCGGATCGCCATCACAAAGCCCGTGCAGCCGATTGACATGCGCCCATAAATAGTCAAACGAGCGCAGCATCCCCGCCACATCCTTGGCGGCGCTGGTCTTGCTGCGGCGCTCGGCGATCGGCCGCGTCGGCTCCCCCTCGAAGTCGATCGGCATCACCCGCTCGGCGCTGCCATCAACAAGCACCTGGCCGAGGTGATAATCGCCATGAACGCGGATGTCGGCGGCCGTCGTGCCGGCGTCGGAGAGCTGTTCGAGCTCGGCGCTGATGCCGGGGGCCAGCTCGGCCAGGCGGGCGAGCCGGGGGGCGAGCGCCGGCGATGAGGACGCGGCGAGCGCGGAAGCGGCGAGGACGTGGCGGGCTTGGGTGGCGAGCCGGTGGCCGAGGGCGCGCCGCCCCGCGGCCGTGGCCGGCTCGGGGGCGAAGTCGGGGAGATCGCGGCGCGAGGCGAGGGCCCGGTGCATCTGCGCGGTGACTGTGCCGAGGTGGCGGGCCACCTCGAGTATCGGCTCCCTCTTGGCCCCGTCGAGCCCGCCGTCGGCCAGCCCCCCGACGAGCACGTCCCAGGCGCTCGTGCAGCCGGGCTCGAAGGTGTGGAGCGTGGCCACGGCCGAGGGCTCGGCACCCAGCGCCGCCGGGAGATACTCGACCCAGCCGAGCAGCTCGGGCGTTCCCCGCCAGTCGGTCGAGGTGGCGAAGAACCGGCCGAGCTCGACCTCGGGATGGATCCCCGACCGCGCCTGCCGCAGCAGCTTGAGCACGAGCCCGCCGTCCGGCGCAGCTCCCCCCTCGATGACCAGCGACGTGTTTGACGCGTCCGCGCCGAGGGGCCGGACCCGGAGCCCGGCGGGGGGAAGCGCCGCGCAGGGCAGCGGCGTGGCTTCTGACCCGCGAGCCCCGACTGGCCGGCCGACGAGGCTCCCCTGGAGGCCCGTCACGGCCCCGCCGCCGAGCGCGAGCCGAACAAGCGCCGCGGCGAGTGCCGGATCGGCTGCCGCGTCGCGGCCGGTGAGCGGATCGACCGGGACAACGAGCCCCATTCCGGCGCTGTCGACGAGCGCGACGGCCAGCCCCCCTGTGCCCGGGATCTCCATCCGATCGATGACACGGACGCTGCCGGCAGCGCGGTCCTTGCCCGGAAACCAGCGGGCTGTCGGGAGCCACGGGGCGATTCGGGCCGCGAGGTCGGCAAGCGCTTTGGCAGGAGCGGCAGGATGGGCTTGAGCGGCAGGATTGTCGTGGGCTTCAGCGGACACAGGAGAGGGGCTCCGGGGTGAGGCGGAGAACGTGGAGCGGCTGCGTGGGCGTGCAGACAATGCGCGGAGTGAAGCCCACCGGCCAGCGCTCGTCTGCCGGCTCGAGGAGATCGTGGACCTGGATCGCCGCCGCCCGGTCGAGCCCGAGGGAGGCCCGGTCGAGGTGGAGGAGGCCGGCGCGGGAATCATTCGGCTCGAGGTTCACGATCACGAGGATCATGGTGCCACTGGCGGGGTCGTGACGGACCCAGGCGAGGAGATGGTCGTCGTCGATTCGTTGCACCAGCGGTGGTCGATTGAGCACGAGTGCCGGCTCGTCGCGGCGGATCTGATTGAGCCGGGCGATGAACGGCGCGAGGCTCCCGGGGGCGTCGAGATCGCGGTGCCGCAGTTGGTATTTCTCCGAGTCGAGATATTCCTCGCTTCCCGGTCGCTGGGGCGTGGCTTCGAGGAGCTCCATTGCCGGCCCGTAGATCCCCCAGGTACCGACCGAGAGCGCGGCGAGAGCCAGCCGGACCTCGAACATCGGCCTGCCCCCCTCCTGGAGCGTGGCGTGGAGGATGTCGGGGGTGTTCGGCCAGAAGGCGGGGCGGAAGAAATCGGCTAGCGGGGGCGTTGTCACCTCCGTGAGGTAGTCGGCCGTCTCCTCCTTGCCGGTCCGCCAGGTGAAGTAGGTGTACGACTGCGTGAAGCCGAGCTTCGCGAGGCGGAACATCGTCTTCGGCCGGGTGAAGGCCTCGGCGAGGAAGAGGACATCGGGATGGTCGCGACGGACCGCGGCGATGAGCCATTGCCAAAACGCGAACGGTTTGGTGTGGGGATTGTCGACCCGGAAAATCTTCACCCCCTCTTCCACCCAGAAGAGGACAACCTCCAGAAGCGCCTGCCACAGCGCCTCCCACGCCGGGCAGGCGAAATCGAAGGGGACGATGTCCTGATACTTCTTCGGCGGATTCTCGGCGTAGCGGATCGTGCCGTCGGGGCGATGGCGGAACCACTCTGGATGCGCGCTGACCCAGGGATGATCCGGAGCGCACTGGATGGCGAGATCGAGCGCCAGCTCGAGCCCCAAGCCCGCCGCCCGATGGCGAAGCCGGGCGAAGTCGGTGTGGTCACCGAGCGCGGGATGAATCGCCGTGTGCCCCCCCTCGGCGGCGCCGATCGCCCACGGGCTGCCGACGTCGTCTGGGGCTGCGGTGACGGTGTTGTTGGGCCCCTTGCGATGGGCGCGGCCAATGGGGTGGATCGGTGTCAGGTAGAGGACGTCAAACCCCATCCGTGCCACATGGTCCAGCCGCTCGGCGAGGTCGGCCAACGTGCCATGCCTCCCCGGCTCCCCCGACCACGAGCGGGGAAAGACCTCGTACCAGCTCCCCACCGCCGCCCGATGGCGATCGACCCACACCGGCCGGGGCGCTGCGAGGTGGACGGCAGTGCCGGTGGCGTCGGCCACGAGGCGGGCCGCCCGGGCCATCGATTCCACGAGCCCCGCAGCGGCAGCCAGCGTCGGCCAGTCGTCGTCGTCGAAACGCTCAGAAGCCGCCTCGAGGACGGCGCGGAGGGGGGCCGGAGCCTGCGCGGCGACGGAGCCGACGAGCGCCCGCCCCACCTCCCGTTCCGCCGTCACCGGCTCCCCTGCTTCCAGCCGCCGGGCGAGGTCGCGGAGCCAGGAGGCGTAGTCGTCGACCCGGGCGACGACGTCGTATTCCCAGGCGCCGATCCGCTCCAGGAGCACCGTGCCCCGCCAGGCATCGTTGCCGACGCACACCATCGGCACGTCGATCCAGGGGCCTGACGTGCCGGGGCGGACGCGGAGCCGGCAGTCGAGCTCGTCATGGCCGTCGCAGAGGATGTCGGCGCCGACGACCAGCGCCTCCCCAACGACCCGCTTGACGGCGAACCGCCCCCCGTCGACCTCTGGGCTGACCCGGTCGATCACGACCCGCGACGGGGCCCTGGGGGGCGTGGCGGCCGGGCCGATCTGCCGGGGGGAAGGCATGGAAAACTCCGGGCTGGGCCGATGCGGCCGAGGGGGGCCGGCGGTGGCGTAGAGGGAG
>JBAWVV010000178.1:0-8435 GCA_037147115.1 Planctomycetia bacterium
CCCAGCGTCGCGAGCAAGGCCAGCAGGTACAGCATCGCGCGCGGCTCAGCCGGCGAAGTCGTCTTCTGCCGCTGCCGCCGCCCCCGATGTTGCCGCCGCCACTGCGGCCGCCACCGCCCTCCCGTGGTGGCGGACGGGGGCCGGGCTCCTGCTGTCGGCGCTCCTCACGATCGCGGTCCCGACGATCCTCGCCTGGTTCCTCGCCAAGTCGCTGCGCGTCTCCGACATGTGGGGGCGCCTGGCGACCGTGCTCACGGCGCTCGTCGCCGGTCTGGCGATCATCGCGCTGGGTTGGCCGCCGCGTCTTGGCATCGACCTCAAGGGGGGGGTGATCCTCGTCTATGAAGTCGATGCCTCGAAGCAGGTCGGCGGGCAGGTCGAGGATGCGATCGAGAAGATCGAAACGCTTTTGAACGACCGCGAGGGGCGCCTTGGCACGGCGACCCGCAAGCCCGACGGCCGGATCGCCGTTTCGCTGAAGACGACCGACAAAGCCGCGCGGCAGTCGTTTGTCGACGACGTCACGAAGCTCGATTTCGGCGGTGCGAAGGTCCGCTTGGCGAAGGCCCCGGTGGATGGGGAGTCGCTCGACTTGGAGTTCGAAGTTGAGGGGCGGCAGGCCGCGGTCGACATGGACAAACTCGTCGCGGCCGTGGCCCGGCGCGTCAATCCGGGCGGGCAGAAGGAAGTCACCGTCCGCCGCTACGGCCTCGATCAACTCGAGGTGATCGTTCCGGAGGTCGACCAATCGGAGGTCGATTCCATCAAGAAGGTGGTCTCGAAGTCGGGCGTGCTCGAGTTCCGGATCACCGCCAATCCGGCCAATCCGAGTCACAATCGCGTCATCAGACTGGCGGAGCAATCCATCGGCGAGTCGGTCGTTGATGGCGGCACTCCGGTCGGCCGCTGGGTTCTCCTCAACACTGAAAAGTTCAACGAGGACGAACGGAAAAGGCTCGTGACCAGGCTGGCCTCCGATGGGAGCATCGAGGTCTTGGTCATCCTCGATCGCCTCAACGTCACCGGCGGCTACCTGACGAGGGCCTCGTCGAGCATCGACACGCAATCCCTCTCCCCGTGTGTGAATTTCGCGTTCAATGCTTCCGGGGCGAGCCTGTTCACCGAACTCACCGGCAAAAATCTCCCCGATCCGGCCAACGGCCTGACCAGCAGCCTGGGGATCATCCTCGATGGCGAATTGCTCTCGGCCCCGGCGATCCGCAGCACGATCTCCTCCAACGGCCAGATCACCGGCAGTTTCCGGCAGCGGGACGTCGACGAGATCGTCGAGGTGCTCAATGCCGGCAGCTTGCCGACGGCGCTCTACAGCGATCCGGTCAGCGAGCAGCGGATCAGCCCGCAACTCGGGGCCGACACGATCCGCTCCGGCGCCCGGGCGATGCTCTTGGCGACGATCGTTGTCCTCGCCTTCATGCTCGCCTACTACCGCTTCTCCGGCCTCGTCGCCGACCTCGCGGTGGTGCTGAACATCATCCTCGTCGTCGCCCTCATGATCTCGGTCAAGGCAGCGTTCACCCTCGCCGGGCTCGCGGGGCTGGTGTTGTCGGTCGGGATGGCGGTCGACGCCAACGTGCTGATCTACGAGCGGATGCGCGAGGAGACCGACCGCGGGGCGGCGCTGCGGATGGCCATCCGCAACGGATTCCAGCGGGCCTTCTCCACGATTCTCGATTCCAACCTGACGACGGTGATCACCGGCATCGTCCTGTTTTTCATCGGCACCGATCAGCTGAAGGGGTTTGCGATCACGCTGATCCTCGGCCTGGTGCTGAACCTGTTCACGGCCGTGTTTTGCTCCCGTGTGATGTTCGATCTCGCCGAGCGCAAAGGCTGGATCCGGCGGCTCAACATGGCCCGGATCTTCGGCGTCACGAAATTCGAGTTCGTCCGCTGGATGAAGCCGGCGATCCTCGGCTCAACGCTCTTCATCCTCGCCGGCCTGGCGGCCTCGGCCCAGCGCGGGCAGGGGCTGTTCGACATCGACTTCACCGGCGGCACGAGTGTCCAGGTGGCGTTCAAGCCCGACAAGGCTCCCGACATCGCCGAGGTCCGGGATGCGGTCAAGGCGCTCCCCGACACGGCGGTGAGCTCCGTGAGCGTCGACGGGGAGTCGCAGACGCGGTTCAAGGTCGACACGTCGCTGCGTGACACAGCGGAGGTGCAAAAGACGCTCCAGTCGGTGTTCCCCGACAGCCTTTTGACCTACGAGATGTCGTACGGAGACGTGGCCACCGCGCCGCCAGTCGAAGGGCAGGAGGCCGCTACGGTCCGGACGACCGCCAAGCTCACCTTTCCCTCGAAGATCAACCAGGCGACGCTCCGGGAGACGATCGAGACCACCCTCGCTGCTGAGGGGGTCGGGGCCGTCCCGTTCGCGGTCGAGGCGGAGGGCGCCGTCGCCCGTTCCAAGCCATACGAGAAGTGGAGTCTCTCCGCGGGGATGGATGCCGAGACGACGACGCGGGTGCTGACGCGAATGAAGGCCGATCTCGCCGGCACGCCGGTCTACTACTCCGCCAACTCCATCGGGGGGAAAGTCGCCGGCAACACGAAGGTGACCGCGGTCTACGCGCTCCTGGCCAGCCTGGGAATGATCGTGCTCTATGTCTGGCTGCGGTTCCAGAATGTGGCCTTCGGTCTGGCGGCGGTCGTGGCCCTCATCCACGACGTCCTCGTGGCAGTCGCCTGCCTGGCGATGTCGCACTACGTGGCGCCGTTCCTCGGCTGGGCCCTCGTCGACGACTTCAAGATCAGCCTCGACGTCGTCGCCGCGCTCCTCACGATCATCGGGTTCTCGATCAACGACACGATCGTGATCTTTGACCGGCTCCGGGAGCTGCGCGGCAAGGCCCAGTACGTGTCCGCTGCGATGATCGACAAGGCGGTCAATCAGACGCTCAGCCGCACCGTCCTGACCTCCGGCACGGCGCTCCTGGCGACCCTGATCCTGTTCCTGTTCGGAGGGACGGGGATCCATGCCTTCGCCTTCACAATGCTCGTGGGCATCATCACCGGCACTTACAGCACGATCTACATCGCCTCCCCGATCGTGCTCTGGCTGCAGCGTTGGTTCGGCGAGGTGCCATCGGGTGCCGGGGCTTCCCGTGCGGCCGGGGTCGCCTGACATCCGCCGGGCCGCGGGGGGCCGTCGCCCGCGGCCTGCGACTTTTCCGACCGTGCGGGTCGAGGCACCCCGGCCAACGGGGATTGAAGTCGCTCTGCGCCTCGGTCGGGCCACCTCCCGATCATCCACGGGCTAGAGTTTTTCCGGATGACTCGCTGACGGCACGAAGCCTCGGGGAAGCCGGATCGATGATGCGCACCGTAAGGTTCCTGACCGGATTGATGATGGTCGTAACCGGGGTCTCCCTGGCCGCACCGATGGCCACGCGGCTCGTCGAGGCCCACCGGGGCGCGGCCCACGGCGTCGAATCGGCGACACCGCCGGCTTCCTCGGGCCCCGCGGCCTGGGCGGGAGCGGGCCCGATTTCTGCTCCGGGCCCCGCGCGGGCCGGTGGTTACTGCATTCCCGATCCCCGCTCCGCGGTCGTTGGCGCTCCCGACGGGGCCGCTCCCCAGGAGGCGGTCGGCCTTCCCCTCCCGGGCGACGATCTCCACGCCCCTGCGGCGGGCTATCAGCCGTCGCCACCTCCTGACGTGCTCCCGGCGTCGCCGACCGATCTGACGCTCGCTCCCCCCGCCTTCAACAGCACCTACCGCTCGACCCTCGACGTTCCCCCGCCCCCTCTCCTCGACGTCTCAGCGCCGGCGCCACTGGCGCTCAGCACCCCCGGGCGCGACGGTCAGGCGATGTTGGCGGTGGGGCAGATGTCGGGTGGGGGAGTGATCCGCACCGTGTCGGCCGAGATCTATCCTGTGCCGCTCGATCCTTCCCTTTCGCCGGGGGCCGGCAGCGTGCCGGTGGCGATGACGCCGGCGGCATCGGCCGCTCCCAGCCAGTACACGATCCGGGATGGTGACGATCTGACCTCGATCGCAACCCGTCTCTACGGCCACCCCGGTGCTGCGGAGGCGATCTGGTCGGCGAACCGTGACCGGCTGGCCGATCCGGCGGTCCTGCCGATCGGACTCTCGCTCCGCATTCCCCCCACCTGGGTTCCTCCCGCGGTCCGTCAGCGGGGGCTCGCCGGCGGGGGGGCGCCGATCGAGCCGGCACGCCGCCCGGCTCGGGTCCGGGTCGCGCCAGGGGAGTCTCTCGAGAGCCTCGCGGAACGGTTCTATGGTGACCGTGCCATGGCCGCCCGGCTGTGGGAGGCCAATCGCGACCAACTCCGCAGTCCGGCCCTCGTGGTGGCCGGGATGGACCTACGCCTCCCCTGACGGCGGGGAGGGTTGGGCCAGCGCCGGGGGAAATCGACCTGGATCGCGTCTCTCCCCGCCGAATTGGGTAGAATCAAGAAGTATTCCGCCCCAGGCCCGTGAGGGGTCGGGCCGCTGACGCCGAGGGGGGAGCATGGCACGCCACATCACTGCAGACGGAGAGCCCTTCGGCCCCGACGAGGGGATGGAGACTGCGGCAATCCTGTCCCGCGACCTTCCAGCACTCTCTGCCAGCCTCGTGCTCCATGTGGTGCTCCTTCTCGCGCTGGCGCTGGTCGGCGTCGCCACGCCGCCGCCAACCCGTCCGGCCGTGACCGTCATCGAGACGCCGCTGGAGCAGGACGAGGAGATCGATCTGGCGCCGCAGGAGATGATCGTCAGCGACATGCCGGAGGAGACCGGTGCCGCCGGCGAGGATCAGTCGGCCGATGTCGCCCAGTCGCTCGCCCCGGTCCTCGATACGGTTTCGATGACGCCCGTGGAGGCCAGCCCGGAGCTCGTTGGCGACATCCAAGTCGACCCGCTCGATACGCTTCCCACCGCCACCGAGATCGATGAGAGGATTGTCGTCCGGGGGGCGGTCGGGGCGACGACGAGTGGCGCAGCCGGGGCGGTCGACCGGTTGACTGCCGAGATCGACGCGTCGCTCCGGCAGCGGCCGACGGTCGTCGTTTGGGTGTTCGACCAGTCGGTCAGCCTCTCGGCCCAGCGAAAGGAGATCGCCAGCCGGCTCGAGCGGGTGTTCCAGGAGCTCGGGGCCGACCGCTCGCAGCGGCATCGTCCCGATCTCCAAAACCTCGTCGTCGCGTTTGGCAAGAACGTTTCGCTGGTCACCAAGAAGCCGACCGACGACGTGGCCGAGGTGATCCGGGCGATCGATGCGGTGCCGGTTGACGATTCCGGCGTCGAGATGACCTTCGCCGCGATCCGGGCCGCCGCCGACAGCGCGAGGATCTACCGCACCTCTGCACCGAAGAAGAATGTCATGATCGTCGCCTTCACCGACGAGGTGGGGAACGACCAGCAACTCGCCGATCAGACGGCACAGCACTGCCGCAAGCTCGGGATCCCCGTCTATGTCGTCGGCGTGCCGGCGCCGTTCGGGATGCGCGAAGTGCGAATGAAATACGTCGAGTTTGACCCTAAGTTTGATGCCGGGGAGGACGAGCAGTGGGCGGTCATCGAGCAGGGGCCCGAGACGCTCTTCCCCGAGGTGGTCCGTGTCCGCAGCGGGGCCCGCGAGGACGAGGCGATCGACTCGGGCTTCGGGCCTTTCAGCCTCTCCAAGCTGTGCGCGGAGACCGGCGGGATCTATTTTCGCGTTCATCCCAACAGCGCCGAACGCGGCCGGGTCACCAACCAGATGGTGGCGCCGATGGCAGCGCAGATCCGCTACTTCTTCGACCCCGACGTGATGCAGACCTATCAGCCCGATTACGTCTCAGCGGCGAAGCTCCAGCAGGACATCGCCGCCAACGAGGCCAAGCGTGCGCTCGTCGAGGCGGCCCGATCGACCGAGATCCAGCCGATGGAGTCGCCGGTGATGACGTTTCCCAGGCGCGACGAGCCGTCCCTGGCAGCGATCCTCTCCGACGCTCAGAAGGCGGCCGCGAAGGCCCAGCCGCGGATCGACGCGATCCATGCCACGTTGACGGCCGGTGCCGCGGGGCGCGAGTCGATCAAGGAGCGGCGGTGGCAGGCGGGCTACGACCTGGCGCTCGGGAGGGTGCTCGCGGCGAAGGTCCGCACCGATGCTTACAACCAGATGCTTGCCCAAGCCAAGCTGGGGATGAAGTTCCAGGACGAAAAGAGCGACACCTGGCAGTTGGAGCCGAGCGATGAAGTCACGGTCGGCTCGCAGACGGAGAAACTCGCCAAGCAGGCCACCGAACTCCTCGAGCGCGTGGTCCACGACCACGCGGGCACGCCGTGGGCCCAACTCGCCGCCACGGAATTGCGGACGCCGCTGGGCTATCGGTGGACGGAGCGGTTCACCGGGGTGAACACGCCGCAGATGGCCGATGCCGGCAATAACAACAACGTTCCCGCTCCCCCCACCGACGACCAGAAGCGGAAGCTCGGGCCCCCCAAGCCGAAGCGGAATCTCAAGAACCTCTGACCGCTCGGCGGTGGCGGCTAAAAGGTAAGGTTGCCGTCGGCGAAGCTCTCGCGGCTGTCGTAGGCGTGGAAGTTGCGCGAGATCCGCTGGGAGAGGATCTGGAGGAACATGCCGCGGAACTGCGCCTCGGAGCGATCGCTGACCGGCATGGCGCCGTCGGTCGGAAAGCTGAAGTCGTCGTAGCGCTTCGTGAACACGACCTTCTTTTCGGCGACGTCGAACACCCTCACGGTGAAGCTCGCACGGCCGCGGTAGAGTGTCGAGCCCTCGTGCATGCGGAACGATTCCAGATCGATTCCCACCACCATGTCGGCGTCGAGCGACTTCCCGACAGTGGGGTAGTCGATCCAGGAGTTCTCGTCGATCCACCGGGCGACCTCGTCCTGACTGATGACGCGGGTCTTGCGGACGTTCTTCTCGATCAGGGCGCCGACCGTGCCGGCCAACTCCCGGGATGATCCGGCATCGCTGAACTCAAGCTCGACGATCGGCTTGCAGATCACCGCGACATGCTTCCCTTTGAGTCCCTTGTATTCCGCCGGGGTGTCCTGGGGGGCGATGAGATAAGCCGCCGTGAGGAGCGTGGAGCAGCCGGATGCCACCGGCAACAGCGACGCGACGGCCAGGCAGACGCCAGCCAGAAGCGGGCGACGCGACGACCGGGAACCGGCTTCAGCGACGGCACGGGCGGGGCACATGCGAGATCCCTCGGGGGTGGACTCCGGAGCGGCCGCACGGAAGGCGGCCGGGGCCGGGTGGAGCGGGACTGTAGCCATGAGAGGGCCGTGGCGGAAGGTCGCCTTCCCCCGCGTCGCACCGGCTTTTGGGGGCGCGATGGCGGCAGACCGTGCCGCGGCGGCAAAATGGGAAGGCATGGCAGATTCCCCGCATGACCGATCGGATGAAGACCTCGCGGAGACGCTCGCTGCGGCGCTGCCACAGCGGGGATTCTGGGAGTGGCCGGCGGTCGTCGGCGTCTCCGGTGGGGCCGACAGTGTCGCGCTGTTGGTGGCCCTGGTGACGCTCGCCCGGCGGAAGGGGACGACGGAACGGATCCTCATCGCCCATGCTCACCACGGCCTGCGGCCCGAGGCCGATGACGATCTCCGCTTCGTCGCGGCCCTCGCCGCCGAGCTCGGCGTGGGGCACGTGACGGAGCGGCTCGGGATCGGGGGGGCCATGGGAAATGGCGGCGAGGGGCTCGAGTCCCGCGCCCGGCGCCTCCGGTACGACTGGTTCGGGAGGCTCGCCCACGAGCGTGGGGCGCGGCATCTACTCGTGGCGCATACGGCCGACGATCAGGCCGAGACGATCCTCCACCGAGCGCTGCGCGGGACGGGGGTGGCAGGATTGGCGGGGATGAAGTCGGCTCGGCGACTGGTCGATGGTGTGGCCCTCCTGCGTCCTCTGCTCGGGGTGCGCCGGGCCCGTCTGCGCCGGTTTCTCGTCGAGCAGCGGCTCGCTTGGCGCGAGGACGCGATGAACGCCGATCCCCGCTTCGCTCGGGCGTTCCTCCGGCATCAGGTGTTGCCGCGTGTGGAGGCGGGGGCCTGGCCGGCGGCCACCACAGCGCTTGTCCGCCTCGGGCATCAGGCGGGGCTCGTTTCGAAAGCCCTCGACAGTGCGGCCGGATACCTCCTCGACCGCCATGCCCGCCGGTTGGCCGACGGCGCCGTCAGCCTCGATGCCGCTGGCCTGGCAGGCCTCGATCCCCATCTCCTCGCCGCGGTGTTCGTGGCCCTGTGGCAGCAGGAGGGCTGGCCGGAGCGCGACATGACGGCCGCCCACTATGCGCGCCTCGTGGCGCTGTTTGCCGCAGCGGAGCGCCGGGAAGAGGCCACGCTCTGCCTGCCCGGCGGCGTGCGGGGGAGTGTCACCCGATCGGGGAGCATCGAACTTCGCCCCGGTATTTCACCCGGCAAAAACGCCCGCTGAAACGCCGACGCCCGGCACT
>JBAWVV010000179.1:0-8391 GCA_037147115.1 Planctomycetia bacterium
CGCGACGTCGGCTGCTCGACATACTCGATCGCGGCGAAGCAGGCGGGAGACCGCTCCTCGACCTTCCGCAGGTATTCGAGGACATACTCGACGTTCGGACAGCGCTCGTTGAAGTCGGCGCAGTATTTCCAATCCGTGTCGGGCTTCGTCGCCCGGGCCTCGCCATCGATGGCGAGCGTCCGCTCGATGTCCCACCCGAGATCCTCCCCCTGGAGCTTGATCTTGATGCGGATCAGGTCGTTGAAGCGGATCCAGTCGGCGAGCGCCTGCGGCAGGCCGTCATCGAGCTTTTCTTTGATCTCCGACTCGTGGACCGGATCGGCTCCGCCGACGGAATGAAACAGCGGCACGCGCGGCGCGGGGGCGGGGCGGATCGAGTCTTGGAGATTCTCGTTCCTGAAGTCGTCGCCCAGATAGCGGGAGAGATCGTGGCCGATGAGATCGGGCGTGAGCGTGAGGAAGGCACTGCGGCCGAGAGATTTTCCACCGGCGTCGTGGAGCGCGGCATCGAAGGCACTCGCCGTGACGAGCACGGCAAGCGGAGGGATCGGCTCGGCTAGGCCCCGCGCGGCCGATTCCTCCGCGGCGGCCTTGGCGAACTCCGGCTCGAGGATTCGCGCCAGTTCGAGCGGATGAGCCGCCTCGGTGCAGCCGGCGACGATGGCTTCGATGCGGCCGGCGAGCCCCTTCATGGCGCCGAGCGTGACGTCGTAGGGGAGCGTGCGCGTGGGGAACGACCAGACATTCCCCAGCGGCATCGAACCCGAGCCGGTGATCGGCCGTCCGTCGGCGCCGACACAGTCAATCTCGACGTCGAGGATCGTCGCCCGGTCGACCGGCACACCGCCAAACTTGTACGGCGTGCGGTAGCGGTGTTCCTGAAAAGACGTGCGGACCCGCTCGATGCGAACTGCACCGGCCGGCACCGCAGCCCGGGCACGGCCGACGAGCGTTGTTGCCGCCAGCGTCGCCCCGGCCGAGACGGCGATCGCTCTTCTCCTCGACATGCCCTTCATGCTCTCCCCCCGCAAAGACGTCGCCGGCTCTTTCGGAATGGTTCCCACCACGCCGCATGGGCAAGAGGCTACCAGCCAGGAAGGGCGCGGGGCCAACGGTCGGCGGAAGGATCGGTCGCCGGAAGAGTCAGCCGGCTAAGGCTTCGCGTTACCGAAGCCGGGGAGGCGCGAGGCTCCCCCCGTGCCACCGAGCTGCTCGAGGTCGATGAAGCGGGCGTCGTTGACCTCCACCTGGTTGAGGCCGCGCCAGTAGAGGATCTTGCCGGCTGAGGCGCTCGACGTCGGGGCGCCAATCCGCTCCTGGCGGAAGAGCTGCGCATCGCTGCGGCCGTCCCCTTCGAAGACGAGGAGATCCTTCGCCTCGCTGTAGGAGAGCCGGGAACTCCGCGCCGTGAACGCCTCCCCCTCAACCATCACGTTGCCGGCGGCGCCGAGCTCGAGCGTGCCGCGGCGCAGGCCGGGGAGCGGGGCGGCTTGGCCGACCGAGAGGACGTCGCTGGTGATCGCCACGGCGCGGGGCGGGAGGCCGCCGGCAGCATGGGCGTCGAGGGTGTCGTTCCAGCCGCCGACGGGCCCCCAGATCGCCTCAACGCGCTGATGAAACTCCATCTGCCGCCGGTTGATGTTGCCGCGGATGCCACGCTGAAAGTCGACGCCGAGATAGCTCAATTCATCGGGGCGCGGGGCTGGCGTCGGCTGGGCTGCACCGGCCGCCCCCGGCAGCCCTCCCGCTCCCGGCAGGGCGATGCCCGGGCTCGCGCCAAACCGCGTGCTTGCCAGCCGCCCTGGCCCGCTGCCGGTCACCTCGCCGGTGGCCCGATCAACGAGGAGATCGCGCAGAAAGAGCTTCTCGACCGACTTGGCACCATCGACCGCGACTGATTCACTCTCGATCCGCACGCCGTTGCCGCAGGCGATCCGGGCGATGTCGGTGTTGCGGGCGGTGCGATCGGAGGTGGTGGCCGAGAAGTCGATCTGCTTGGTGAAGACGACGTCGAGCGATCCGGCCCGCAGCGCCGTGTCACCGCTGGTCGTCACCACCCGGTCGACAAACCGTGCCGTCAGCCCGTCGAAATCCATCCGCCCCTGCCAGCCGATATCGAGCCGTCCGGCGACGGCCGCCGGCACGGGGACCACGGGCTGCGCGGCCGGCTGGGCCACGGGAGATGCCACGGCAAGCGATTCGAGCCCAGGCAGCCCGCCGGCGATCGGCAGGCCGAGCTTGCCCGCGCCGTCGACCGAGAGCCGGTTGCGCCCCCGATCAAACTCCACCAGTGGTCCCTGGAGATCGATCCCCCGCCCGGCGACCTGGGCCGGGCGCCCGGAAACAACCGCGCGGGCATCGAAGCGGTTGGCCCGAGAGATCTGCAACTGGTCGCCACGGAGCTCGATCACCTCGGGCGCCGGCTGGCCGGCGACGCGGGCGGCGGCCTCGGGCTCCTCGATCAGATGCACCTGCCCCTCGAGCGAGAGCTCGTCGAGCTGTGGACCCTGGGGGGCGAAGGTCACCAATCCGCGCACGAGCCCACCGGTGACGATCAGCCTTCCGGTCGGTGACTCGCTCGGCGCCGGCTGGGCGGGAACCGGCGCCGGAGCCGGAGCGACAGCGGGAGCTGGCGTCGCGGCGACGGCTGGCTGGGGGGCCGCCGCCTCGGCGACAGGCACCAGTGGCACCGCTGCGACGGGCGGCGCTGCCTCGTGCTTGAACCACATCTCGAGCTTGTCGGTTCGGGCGGTGAGTTGCTGGACGTCGATCTCGACCATCGATCGCGCGAGCATCCGGGAGGGCTTCACGCCTGCCATCCCGGCCGGAAGACGCGAGGGGGCCGCGGTCGGTGCACCCGGTGTTAGCGCCAGCCAGAGGTGGATCTCCCCAGCCTTGAGCCGCCCCTGCGTCTCCACCTGGACATCGGCCTCCCCGGCCAGCGACGCCACATGCTCAGCGCCGTCGGGCCGCAGACGGAGCCACTTCTGCCAGCGGGCGGAGAGGGGAGGCATGTCGGCCGTGCGCGCCCGCAGCCACCCCGGCCCGACGGCCATCAGGGTCCCAGGGTCACCCGGCGGGCCAGGGGTGTAGTCGATCGACCGCGCCTCCATCTCCGTCTCCTGGAGGACGAGCGACACCGGCTCCTCGCCATCGAGGACGATCCGCCGCGTGGCGATCTCATAGCCCAGGCGCATCGCCCGGGCTTCGAGCCCGGCGGAGGTGCTCCGGGCCACGACTGGCGTCCCCTTGGCCTGGATCTCCACCGGCTTCAGTCCGGCAGTCATTGTTCCCGGCTTCTCGTCCCGCCCCAGCACGACGGCGAGGAGCTCACAGGCAAGCTGATCATGGGCGCCGCCCGGGAGCGTGCGGACGACATCGACATGATCCTCGAGCGAGATCACGTTTGCCGACACGTTCATGCACAGGCTCCCCCGGCAACTGACGAGCACCGGCGCCGGCTCCTCGGCGCCATCGGCGGGAGTGGATGCCCCCGCCGCGCCACCGGGCGCCGAGCCGTCGGGCCGAGCTGCCCCGGGGACGGGAGGCCCCGGGATCAGCCCGCCGGCGAGCCCTTCGAGTTTCAATTTCACGTCGCGATCGAGGCGAATCGTGTCGATCCCGCCGATGTTCGGCCCCTTTTCACTCCCCTTCGCGCCGGGGAGAAGGCGGATCTCCATCGCCCGCCCGCTCCCGGAGGAGCGCCCATAGCGAAACTGCACCGCCTCGGCTGTGGTGATCTCCATCTCCTTCAGCTCGACATCGCGGGTGACGATCTCCACTTCGTCGTCAGCCTCGGGGGCTGTTGCCGTGCCGCGGATCGTCACCTGTCCGCGGAGGCTGCCGCCGACGAGTCGCGACGGCCGCTCCTGCTTGCTCAAATCGAACGGCTCATCGAACTCGAGGACGGCCCCCTGTGGCGCCCGGAGGACGACGGTCCGACCCGGCTTGGCCCCCGCCTCGCCGCTGGTGTCGGGAAGGAGGATGAGGGTGCAGGGGATGAGCTGGACCCGGGGATCGTCAGGATCCTGGCTCATGCGGCGATAGTCTTTGAAGAGGAGGCGCATCTGCCTGCTCTCGAGCATGTTCGGCCCGTCGAGCTCCCACGAACCGGGGGCGAAGAGCTGCGACACCTGGGCGAGCCGGCCATCGGCACGGGACTTCGCCGCTGCGACCGCTGCGGGGGAGAGCTCCTGGCCCAAGCCCGCTCCCTTGACGCGTGGCTCCACCAGCGGCACGACGGCGAGCCGGTAGAGGCCGGCTGTCGCGAGCACGAGGAGAAACACCCGCAGGGTGCGTCCGAGGCGATGTTCCATGCGTGAGCCACCCTGCGCCTGTTTCAGGCGACACCGCCGCCATACCCGGCCACCGCCGCCTCCCACCCGCCGCGGGCGCGGAGGAGCCGCTCGACGACCTCCCGGACAGCCCCACGGCCGCCGGCCCGCTCCGTGACGAACGTCGCGGCGGCCTGCAGCTCCGGGCAGGCATCGGCCACCGCCACCCCCACACCACACCGCCTCACGACCGGCAGATCGGGAAGATCGTCACCGACAAACGCCGACTCCTCCCACGACACCCCGCAGGTCGCCACCACCTCGGCGGCGGCGGCGACCTTGTCTCCCACCCCCTGCCGGACAATGCCGATGCCGAGCTCATCGGTTCGCAGCGTGAGCGCCCGGCTCGCCCGTCCGGTGATGATCGCCACCATGTTCCCTGCCTGCTGCCAGAGGCGCAGGCCCAGCCCATCGCGGACATGGAAGGTCTTCAGCTCGTGCCCCTCGCTCGACCAGGTGATGCTCCCGTCGGTGAGCACGCCGTCGACGTCGAGCAGCAGCAAACGCACCCGTGCCAAACGGGGCTCGATCTCGACTCGGGATGGCGGGGATGACGACACGGGTCGGCCACAGAGGTTGCGAATGGAACGGGTTAGGCAACACGCTGGAGGGGGAGATCGAGGAGCCCCGGTGGCACCATGCCGACGAGATCGACGACGTCGAGGAGGCCGACGGGGCGTCCGCTGGCATCGACGACGGGGAGCTCACTCAACCGCCTCGTCTCGAGCACTTCGACCGCGTCACGGAGACGGGTGCCGGCGGCGACGGTCGTCGGCCGGGCCGTCATCACGTCGCCGATCGGCCCGTCGATGGCGGCGTCGTTGCGTCGCTCGAAGAGCCGGGCCAGGTCGCTGTCGGTGAAGATGCCTGCAAGGGTGCCGGCATGATCGAGGATCATCACTGCTCCGGTCCGTCGTGCCGGCAGCACCCGGCTGAAGACGCTCCGCACGCTCTCCTCCGGCAAGCTCGTCCGGCACTGCGGCAGCGACCGCATCACATCCTCGACCTGCATCAGCTGCCGCCCCAGGCTCCCGCCCGGATGACGGGCATGGAAGTCCTCGGCCGTGAACGCCCGCAGGGCGCTGGTGACCAGCGCCAGGCTGTCGCCGAGCGCGAGGAGGACCGACGTGCTCGTGCTCGGCGCGAGCCCAAGCTCGCACGCCTCCCGCACCGGGCCGGACGTGACGACGACATCGGCAGCACGGCCGAGCGTGCTCTCAGCCCGACCGGTGATCGCGACGATGGGGATGCCGCGGGCACGGACATGGGGGATGAGGCGGGTGATCTCCTCGGTCTCACCCGACTGAGAGAGCGTCAGGAGAAGGTCGTCGCCCCGCAGAACCCCGAGATCGCCATGCATCGCCTCGGTCGGATGGAGGAAATGGCTCGGCGTGCCGGTCGAGGCGAGGGTGGCCGAGATCTTCCGGGCCACGAGCCCCGCCTTGCCGATGCCGGTGACGACGACATTTCCGCTGCAGGCCTCGAGCCGATGAACGGCACGGACAAACGCGCCGTCGAGCCGCTCGGCCGCCTCGACGATCGCCCTGGCCTCGGCGTGGAGGATGCCCCGCCCCCGATCGATCACCCCCTGGTCATCGCCCAGCGCAGGCTCGACACTGCTTTGTTGCTCCCGGGCGTCGATGCCGGAGCGTTCCCCGGCCACCGGCAACGGACGAACAGGCACTCCACCACCGACCTCGGGCCGGGGGAAGGAAGCACGTTCGAAGAGGCGGAGCGAATCTCGGAAGGACATGGCGAACGTCCTGCGCGCGGGCCCACGGCAACACCGTCCAGACAGAGTCCAGGACCACTGGCGTTCGAGGGGGGCAGGAGGATAGGCCACGTGGGCAAGCCCCGCAACGTGGTTTTTACCGGCTCCAGCGCCCTAGAGGTCCCCAAAAGAGGTCCCCGGAAAAAGCCGGTCGGCCGGCGGAGAGACCGCCGGCCGACCGGGAACAGGAACTTGGGTGTGATGGCTCAACGCCGGCCGATCACCGCTTGGCGTATGCCTTCGCCATCTCCTCGATGGAGACGACCGGCACCTTACGGGCGTTGCCCGCCTGGCCAAACTGCACCATCCGCTCGGCGCACACCTTCTTCATCGCCTCACGGGCCGGCTTGAGGTAATCGCGCGGGTCAAACTTCTCCGGGTGCTGCCAGAGCACCTTGCGGATCGCGCCGGTGATCGCCATCCGGCAGTCGGTGTCGATATTGATCTTCCGCACGCCATGCTTGATGCCGCGCTGGATCTCCTCAACCGGCACGCCCCACGTCTGCGGCATCTTGCCGCCGAACTCGTTGATGATGTCCTGGAGATCCTGCGGCACCGCCGACGACCCGTGCATGACGAGGTGGCAATTGGGGAGCCGCTTGTGGATCTTCTCGATCTGGGCCATGGCGAGGACATCGCCGTCGGGCTTGCGGGTGAACTTGTAGGCCCCGTGGCTGGTGCCGATCGCCACCGCCAGCGCGTCAACGCCGGTCGCCGCCACGAACCGCTCGGCCTCGTCGGGATCCGTCAGCAGTTGGTCGTGCGACAGCGCCCCCTCGGCCCCATGGCCGTCCTCGGCCTCACCGTGGCCACTCTCGAGCGACCCGAGGCAGCCCAGCTCCCCCTCGACCGACACGCCGCGGGCATGCGCGAGTTTCACCACCTCGGCGGTGACTTTCGTGTTGTAGGCGAAGTCGGCCGGCGTCTTGCCGTCTTCTTTCAGCGAGCCGTCCATCATCACGCTCGTAAACCCGTTGTCGATCGCGCTGACGCACGTCGCCGGCGAGTTGCCGTGATCCTGGTGCATCGCCACCGGGATGTGGGGATAGAGTTCGGCCGCCGCGAGCATGAGATGGCGGAGGTAGTTGTCTTGGCTGTAGCTGCGGGCACCGCGCGACGCCTGGACGATGACCGGCGAATCGGTCTCCTTCGCAGCCTCCATGATCGCCTGGATCTGCTCCATGTCGTTGACGTTGAAGGCGGCCAGGCCGTAACCGTGCTCGGCGGCGTGGTCGAGGAGGATGCGCATCGGAACCAGCGGCATGGAGGAATCTCCGGGGGAGGGGAAGGCGGGCGGAAGCGGGCAGGATCAACGCACAAAATGCCGATCATACGCCAAACCGTCGCGTGGTAGAATCCGGTTGGTCGGCCCCCACTATCCGCCCTGCGAATCGTCCATGGACCTCCGCCCGACAACCCACCCCATCCGCGGCTTCCTCTGGGTGGCGGGGGGCTGGGCGAGCCTCACCCTGGCCGTCGCGGGGGCGATCCTCCCCGTCCTCCCCTGCACGCCGTTTGTGATCCTGGCGAGCTTCTGCTTCTACCGCGGCTCCCCGCGGATGCACGCCTGGCTTCATCGCTCGGCCTGGTTCGGCCCGACGCTCGACGACTGGCAGCACTACCGGGGAGTGCGCCGGAGTATGAAATACCGGGCGCTCTTCATGGTGACGGTGGTGGTCAGCTGCACCCTCGTCTACAGCAATCTTGCCTGGTGGATGCAATATGTCGTCCTCGCCGGGGTGGCGGTGGGGCTGTATGTGATCCTCACCTCCCGCACCCTCCCCGACGACACCCCCCGCGCTCCTCGCTCGGCCTGACGCTGGCGGTGCTTGTCGCTTGCAGAGTCGCGCGTGGCTTCGGGGTCGCCCGTGCCCCGTCGCCGGGCGTTCGCTCCGGCCCTCCGAGGCCTCCGCTCTCTCGATGCCGCCTGCGCTCCGCCATCCATGGCTCCGCTGGCCGGCAACGCCGGCTCACGGAGCACGGGCGACCCCTCGCTGGAGAGCGTCAGAGGAGATGCCGTTGAACCCCAGGCACAGGCGAGGCGGGGATCGGCGAACGCTTGAGGAGTGAGGAGGTGCCTCCGACGAACGACGAAACTTTTGCCGGCCCCGCCGACGTAGCACCCACAGACTCGTCGCCATCTGGGCGACCCCTCGCTATGGAGCGCTGAAGGTGGCAAGAAGAGGGTGCGAGTGTCTGCGAAGCCGTATCAGTGCTCGACCGACGTGTCTGGCTCGGGGAGCCACTGCGTGAGGATCGTGCCCAGCAGCGCGTAGATTCCTGCCA
>JBAWVV010000180.1:0-8365 GCA_037147115.1 Planctomycetia bacterium
GGCGCGGGCTGCCTGCGATTGGCCGGCGGGCACGAGCGAGACGACGCTTGTGAGGCCGACGGCGAGAATGCCGATCGCGATCAGCACCTCCATGAGCGTGATGCCGCGGCGCGGTTGGAGCGTGATGCCGTGGCAAGGGAATCTGGTGTTCATGGTCAATTCCCCCCGGCGGGCGTGTGGGAGCGGGCGAACGCCTGCGACACCAGGACATCGGGCGTGGTGACGATGTCGTCCAAACGGCCATTGAGATTGACGTCTTCACCGGGATCGATGGTGCCGTTGCCGTTGAGATCCTCGCGCTTCGAGCACTCGGCTGTCTTCACGATCCCGCTCGCCGGATCGATGACGATCCAGTAGGAGTCTCCGTATTGCCAGTTGAAGCCCTTCGTATCGTCGTTGCCGTCGAAGGTGGAGGGGAGGGTGATGTCGTTGGTCGCCCGGTCGGCGCGGCCAACAAGAAAGAAGACCGGGCCGGTCACCGAGACGCGGCTCGTGCCGGAGGCATTTTGTTTGAAGATCTGCCGGATACGCCCCGTGGCGTCGAAGAGGAGCGTGACTGCCGTTCCGGGAGTGGTGAAGCGGTTAATGCCGAAGGTCGACGCGGCACCGAACCCCGACCAGGCCAGATCGATGCAACGGCCGTCGGGGATTGAGAACGCGGAGCCGTTGCGCACCGGCTGGCGGAGGATCTCGAAGGTGTGGGGGGTATCCATGGTGGGCCAGGGAGTATTGCGCTCCGTCTGGCCGGTGAGCTCATTGGCGGCGACAACCCCCCCGGGTGTGCCGCGAAACTGGACGCCCGTCCCTCCATCGGCGGTCAATTCGTACCACGGGCCGCGACCGTCAAAGCGGATCAGGTCAAACTTTTTCACCGACCGGGCGGCGGGGATCGATCCGTCGGCGGGATAGGTAACCGTCCGTGTCCATGAATTGCCGGAGAGCGTGGCCGTCGATACATACGACTCCCCCCGGTAGACCTGCGGTACATTCGCCTGAAAGAGATCGATCGCAAACAGCGCGGTCGGGTTGGTGGGAGGGGGGAGGATCGTCACGCCGGCCCACTCGGGGCGACCGATCGCCCGTGACTGCGCCTTGGCGAAGAAGCTTGAAGTGACGCGGGCCGCCTCGCGGCTGCGTCGGTTTTCCGTCGTCGTCGCCACGTTGGGGAGGACGGTCACCGCCAGCAGCCCGATGATCGCGACCACGACGAGCAGTTCGACGAGCGTCATGCCGGCGCGGCGGATGGGGAGGGGCTTGTGCATGGGGCCACGTGGCGGGATGGAGGACGGGAGGATCACTTCTTGGTGAGATCGTGATTGCTAATGTTGTCGGCGGCAGCGCGGACGTTGGTCATGCCGTTGGCGGAGCCGACTTTCACCGATCCGGCCCACGGCCCGCTCCCCATCGGCCAGGCCGTCGTCAGCAGCGTGGGGCGCGTGCTCGCGTTGGTGTTAATCCAGCCGCTCTTTTGCCAGCCGCCTCCGAGGGCATCGCGAGAGGTGAGGAGTCCGTAGCCTCCGGCAGTGGCCAAGGTATCGATATCGAGGGAATTGTTGGGCCCGCCGGAATAGATGAGCGGGGTTAGCGCCCGGTCGGTCCAACTCTTCGAGGCGTCGGTGACGCCGAGCGGGTCGATCGGATCGGGGGGGTCGTTGGCCGTGAGGGTCTGGAGTTGGATCACGGAGCTCAAGCCGGCCGGCCAGCGGATGAACGAGATTGGCCGCCCCCAGCCGTCGAGAAATTCAGGGAGGCCGTCGCCGTCGACGTCGCCGATCTCGTCAGACCGGAATTGCTCGACCGCGTCGGGGCTGTAACCGCCACGGACGACGATCATCTGCAGGCACTCGGCGCTCTCGTAGGCCATCGCCAGCGTGGGATCGGAAAGACCAGCCAAGCGGCTGGTGCCGATCGCTTGGTACCGCGGATTAGGGCTGTTAAAGTTCGCGGTCGAGGGAAAGAGCGAATAGTTGGCGGCCGAAGCCGACCAGGCGTCGTCCCACAGATCGGGGAGGTCGGTCGCCATGATGAAGCGCTTCGAATAGACCTGGATCTGCGCGACCTTCGTCTTGCTGTTGGCGATTGGAGCGCCGCTGGAGTCGTAGCCGGGCGTGATCCGCCGCTCGACATAGCCCTCGTAGAGCGGGATCACGATCTCGTGGAGCTTGCGGATCGTGCTCCGCGTCTTGTCGATCTTCGCCCGCTGCCGGGCACCATTCAGCCCCGAGAGCATGAGGCTTGCGAGGATCGAGAGGATCACGATCACCACCATCAGCTCGACGAGCGTGAACGCCCGCCGACCGCCCGAAAGAGCGGGCGAAGCGGGGCGACGGCTGTGGCAGAAGGCGTGCATGGGAAATCCTCGCGGAGCTTTTCCTTCGGGGCAGGGCTCACTTCAGGCTGTCGAGGTAATCCTTGCGCGTGCTGGGCCAGAAGTTCGACATGTCGTCGTCGTTGCCGAACTTCTCGTCGCGGCCGGCGGAGAGGATCTGGAACGTGTCGGCGTTGGCGTAGGGCTGGGTCGGGGTGACGAAGTTTGGTACCGCCTTCGTCGCCGCGCGGTGCGAGTAGTAGATGCCACCGAACGGTCCGGCCGGGGAGGAGGCCGTGCTGTCGTAGATCGGATAGCTCGCCGAATCGACATAGACGTAAGGGCTGCCGGGCTTGCTGGGGGCGGTGAACTGCCCGCCTGAAACACGGGAAGAATCAAAATCGAAGAGCTTCTTCTTGGTGACGCCAGGGAGCGCCGCACCACCACCCGAACCAGACACGATGCCCATTGGGTTGGTCGGATCGTCGGAATAACCGACGAGCCACCCGACGAGCGCAGTATTCGGCATCATCAACGAGGCACTGGCGTTATTCAAAAGGAATGCGACTGGCGCCCGCGGGAAGAGCCGCTGGATGTGCTTGTTGATCCTCCCCCCATTGCCCGCCGTATCGACATCCACTGCCGGTGGAAAGCTCCCATACTCATTCTTGTACTGCATGATCGCCATGTGAAGCATGTCGATCTCGGTCTTGATGCGGGCATTGTTCGCCGTCGCCACCGCCCGCATCACCGCCGGCACCGCGATCGCCGCCAGGATCGAGATGATGATGATCACCACGAGCAGCTCCACGAGCGTGAAGCCGCCACGGGCTCTCGCGGCCGACGGGCCGCCGAAGTTTCTACGCAGCATGACTCTCTCCCGTTCGACGGGCTCCATTACGACAGATCGGTGATCAGTTTGATGAGCGGCATGAACAACGCGATGACGATGAAGCCGACCGCGCCGCCGAGAAACAGGATCAGGAGCGGCTCCATGAGGCTCGTGAGGCTCTCCGTCAGCACCGCCACCTCCTCGTCGTAGGTGTCGGCCACCTTGTAGAGCATCGTGTCGAGCTCGCCCGACTCCTCGCCGACGTCAACCATGTTGACGACGAGATCATCGACGACCGGCGACTTGTACTTCGTCAGATAGAGCAGGGCCCCGATTCCCGGGCAGAACAGCGTCCAGAAGAGCATCGCCACGATGTTGAACGGAGGAACGGAAAACTCCTTCAGCGGCTTGGCGATCGCGTTGCCGTCGCGGATCGAGTCTGACACCTTCTGGAAGAGCTTCTCGAACATCATGTTGCCCGAGGTCTCCTTCGTGATGTTGAGGGCCTCGAGGATCGGCACGCCCGAAGCGAGGAGCGTGCCGAGGGTGCGCGACGAGCGCGACATGATGTTCTTCTCGACCAGCTGCCCGAAGATCGGGGCCTTGAGGACAAAAAGATCCCAGCCGAATCGGCCATAGGAAATCATGCAGATCCCCTTGATGATCAGCCGGAAGCCGAACGGGATCGCCGGAATCAAATACCAGTAGTTGACCACCCAGTTGGAGATGTCGATGAGGACCTGCGTCATCGGCGGGAGCGTGCTGCCGAAGTCGTCGAAGATCTTTTTGAACTGCGGCACGATCTTGATCATGATGAAGCAGAGGATGCCGACGGCCACGCTCACGACGACGGCCGGATAGACCATCGCGCCTTTCACCTTCCGCTTCAGCGACTGAGCACGCTCCATGAACTCCGCCAAGCGCCGCAGAATGACTTCGAGCGCACCCCCCGCCTCGCCGGCCCGGATCATGTTGCAGTAGAGGCGGTCGAAGGCCTTCGGGCTCTTGCTCATCGCCTCGGAGAGCGTCGATCCCCCCTCGATCTCGTCGCAGACATCCAGGAGGCTGTTTTTGAGCCGCCCCGGCTTTTGCATATTGGCGAGGACTTTCAGGCTGCGGAGGATCGGCAGGCCGGCATCCTGGAGGATCGACAACTGGCGGGTGAAGAGGGTCAGCTCGCGGCTCTTCACGCCGCCGATCGCGAACGTTCGCCCCGGTTTGCGCTTGCCCCCTGCCGTGCCCGCGGCCGCCTGCTGCTTCTGGGCCTTGAGCTTGGTGACCATGTAGCCCATGGCGCGGATTGTCGCCTGGGCTTCGGCCTCCGTCGGGGCCTCCACCTTGTCGCGGATTTCCTTCCCCGTAGCGGCGTCGATGGCTTCGAATTGAAAGGTGGGCATGGTCGTAAGCTTCCTGCGGGGAAGGTGTTGGCGTCAGGAAATCAGGGAGAAGAAGAGGGGAAAAACAAGGGACAACAAGACTGGCTCGGTGGGATCGGAAAGGAGGGGCTGCTCAGGCATCGAGGATCGTCTCGCGGATCACTTCCTCCGCGGTCGTCAAGCCGGCAAAGACGCTCTCCATGCCGGCGTCGCGGAGGGTCACCATCCCGAACTTCCGCGCTGTATTCCGCAGCTCCTCGGTGGAGCAGTTGCGAATGATCATGTCGCGCATTTCGTCGTTCATGAGCATCAATTCGTAGATCCCCAGCCGCCCCTTGTAGCCGGTGCGGTTGCACTTGTCGCAGCCCTTGCCGCGGAAGATCTTCCGGCCGGCGAGCTGTTCGGAGGTCATCTCGAGATCGGCGAGGAGATCGGCGGAGGGAATGATCTCCTCCTTGCACAGAGGGCAGATCCGGCGGACGAGCCGCTGGGCGAGGATCGCCTCGACTGTCGCCGTGATCAAAAACGGCGGCACTCCCATGTCGCGGAGGCGCGTGATCGTGGAGGGGGCGTCGTTGGTGTGGAGCGTGCTGAAGACCATGTGGCCGGTGAGCGAGGCCTGAACGGCGATCTCCGCCGTCTCGGTGTCGCGGATCTCGCCGACGAGGATCCGGTCGGGATCCTGCCTGAGAATCGACCGCAGGCAGTGGGCGAAGGTGTTGCCGATCTCGGAATCGATCTGCACCTGGACGATGCCTTCGATGTCGTACTCCACCGGATCCTCGGTGGTAATCAGCTTGTCTTCGATCTCGTTGAGCTCGGAGAGGGCCGAGTAGAGCGTCGTTGTCTTGCCGGAGCCGGTCGGCCCCGTCACCAGGACGATGCCGTTGGGCCGCTGCATCACCGTGCGGAAGTTCCGCAGGGTTTCCGCCGGCATCCCGATCTTGTTGAGATCGAGCGACACAACGCCGCGGTCGAGCACCCGCATGACGACGCTCTCGCCGAACAGCGTCGGCAGGACGCTGACCCGCAGGTCGACCGGATGGCCGCCGACGTTGAGCTCGATCCGGCCGTCTTGCGGGAGACGGCGCTCGGCGATGTCGAGATTCGCCATCACCTTGATGCGTGTCGTGATCGCGAAAGAGAGATGCTTCGGCGGCGGCACCATCTCCTGGAGCACCCCCTCCGCCTTGAGCCGGATGCGGAACTCGCTCTCGAACGGCTCGAAGTGGATGTCGCTGGCGCCGTCGCGGATCGCCAGGAGAAGGACCATGTTGAGAAGCTTGCGGACCGGGGCGCTCTCGGCGAGGGCCTCGACGCTCGTCAGATCGGTGGGGCCTTCGCCGCCGAGCCCGGCCGCCTGGGCCGCCAGCTCCTTGTCGTTTTCCAGGCTCTCGACGATCGATTCGACGCTCTCGTTATCGGCCGAATAGAACTTGTCGATCGCCTTCTGGATCTCCTGCTCCGTCGCCACACAGTTGTGGATGTCGAAGCCGAGAAACGTGCGGAGCTCGTCGGCGATCTGGATTTTCTGCGGCTCCGACGTCGCCACCGTGAGCCGGTTGCCGGCCAGCTCGATCGGAATTACTCGATAAAGCTGGGCCATCGGCTCGCTGACGAGCTTGAGTACCTCCGCGGGGATCGTCCGGTCGTAGAGCGTGACAAAGGTCGTGTTCCACTGCTCGGCAAGCGCCTCGCCGAGCTGATCCTCACTGAAAAACCCGAGCGACAGCCCGACCTTCCCGATCAGCTCGCCGCCGCGGGCCTGCTGCTCCTCGAGCATCTGCTGGAGCTGGCCCTCGTCGATGAGGCCGAGGTCGATGAAGATCTGTCCGATGCGCTTCAGGGCCATGGTCGTGGTTCCACCGCTGGTGGTTGGTCTGGGATGCGGGGCCGGATGGGGCTTCGCCTGGAGTGGTCAAAACGTTTGCTGGGCCTGGTCACATGTCCTTGGCGCGGCGGTTGATGTCTTCCTCGTCGTCGAAGACGCCGGCCTTCGCCTTGGCGATGCGGGCGGCGAGATCGTCCGGCGCCTGAGCCTTCATCAACACCGCCTCCTCGGTCACCTTCCCACTCTCCCACAGGCTGAAGAGGTTGTCATCGAGCAGCACCATGCCGAGCTTGGCCCCGGTCTGGATCGCCGAGTTGATGCGGAATGTCTTGTTTTCACGGATCAGATTCCCGATCGCGGGGGTGACGACGAGGATCTCGTAGGCCGCCACACGGCCGCCGCCGATCTTCGGAAGGAGCGCCTGCGAGACGACACCGATGATCGCCGTCGAGAGCTGCGTGCGAACCTGCTCCTGCTGATTGGTTGGGAAGGCGTCGATGATCCGGTTGACGGTGCCCTGGGCCCCGGTCGTGTGGAGTGTGCCGAAGACAACGTGGCCGGTTTCCGCCGCGGAGATCGCCGCTTCGATCGTTTCCAGATCGCGGAGCTCGCCGACGAGGATCACGTCGGGATCCTGCCGGAGGGCGCGCCGCAGCGCTTCGGAGAAGCTCGTCACGTCGGAGCCGACCTCGCGCTGGTTGACCGTCGACTTCTTCGACTGGTGGTAGAACTCGATCGGATCCTCGATCGTGATGATATGGTGGTCGTGTGTCTCGTTGATGTAGTTGATCAGGCTGGCGAGCGTCGTCGACTTCCCCGACCCGGTCGGCCCCGTCACGAGGAACAGGCCGCGGGGCCGGCAGACCATCTTTTTGCACACATCCGGCACGCCGAGCTGCTCGGGGGTGAGCATTTTGTTGGGGATCTGCCGGAGCACCATGGCGATCGAGCCACGCTGCTTGAAGACGCTGACGCGGAAGCGGGCCATGTCGCCGAAGGCGAAGCCGAAGTCGCAGCCCCCCTTTTCGGCGAGCTCCGCCTGGCAGCGCTCCGGCGTGATCGCCTTCATGAGGCCGTTGGTGTCGTCGCCGGTGAGCACCTTTGTCGCCTGCGGCTTCATACCGCCGTCGATCCGGAACACCGGCGGCAGGCCGACGGTGATGTGGATATCGCTGACGCCGTTTTTCACCGCCGCCGTGAGGAGCTTGTCGATCTGGATGCTCCCCACCGCCACCTTGGGGAGGGCGTAGGCGTTGGCCGCGTTCGGCTTGGAGTCCTCCTCCGCGGCGGCGTGGTCGTCGATCGTCTCCAGCTCGAGCGTCTGCGGGGCGGCGGCTGCGGCGGCGGGCTCCGCCTCGGCCGGGCCGGCCGGCTGGAGCACGAGGACTTTCGTCCCCTGGACATCGACGGCGCTCCCCTGATACCGGCCGATCGCCGACTGATAGACGAACTTCTTCGGATCGGCCCCCGGCGGGAGGATCGCGGCGGTGATCCCGGCCACCTGCTCGGCTGTCAGGGCCGGGGATTTGAGCGTGACGAGCTTGTCTTTGATCCGCACCATCGGCTCACGGCCGCCGGAGATGCGCAGCTCGGTGGCGCCGTTGTCGGCCGCCACTTTCAGCAGCTTGTCGACGTGGGCGGCGAGGGGGGAGGGGGCTGCCGTGCTCATGGGGAGGACACCTGGTGCGGATGAGAGGAGAGGGGACCAAAGAACCGCCGGGGATCCCGGAGCCCTCCCCTGCCGGACAGGTGCCGTCCACCCGTCGGAGGACGATTCTGCCGCATGGGAACCCCGGCGCGAAGTTCCTTTCCCAGCCGACCGCGGCGCAGACCGCAACCGCCCGGAAACCGGTTGGAAGAGAATCCCCCGCTGACGACCGTTGCTGCCCATTTGGGAGCCAGTCCGACTGCGGCCGGCGGGGCCCCTGAAATCCCGCCGACCAAGCTAGAGGCATTATGCGCACGATCGGCGAAAAAGTCTCGCCGTCGACACTTTTCCTCGAAATCTCTCGCTCGGC
>JBAWVV010000181.1:0-8317 GCA_037147115.1 Planctomycetia bacterium
GCAGTCAGCGCTCGTGGACGAGGACGGCCCAGCCGACGTCCGCGAGCCGCTCGGGTCGGCCCAGGATCCGGATCGGCTCGGCGGCCGCGATCTGCGGCGCCGCGCCGCGGCCCCCCATCAACTGCCGGAGCGTTCCGGGAAAGAGCCCGATGATCTCGGCATCGAGCCCGTTGTCGCCTCCGACATCCTCGGGCTGGCGGACCGGTGTTCTGAACTCCGGATGTTTGTGGAACGAATCCTTGAGCCGGGCGACGATGTCGGCCGGGGCCCGCACCAACTGGAGATCGGGGGAGCTCGACAGATCGGTGCGCGCGACCTCGGGATTCTCAAGGACCAAGCCCCCCTTCGGTGCCCCGTCGACCATGTCGTCGCGCAGATCGATGACCGCCACGGAGAACGGGGCGCGCGAAGCGTTCCACGAGCCGATGGCGTCGACCGAGCGGAAGAGGAGGCCGACGTCGAAGCTCATGAGAAGCACCCCGAGGACGCGCCGATTCTCCGCGCCGCGGGCATCGCTCCAGATCGGCGCTGCGAAGGCCACCTTGAGCTTGCCGGTGGAATCGCTGCGGTAGACCGTCGAACGGTGGACCTCGGTGATCGGCTGGGCGGCGGCGCCCGGCTCGAGGTCATGGGGGCCGCCGTGAAAATAGTTGCGCCAGGCGAAGTCGCGGCCGATGGTGTCGGCCAGCGGCGCTCGGGCCACCTGCACCCCCTTGGCGTCACACACCGTCCAGCTCTCGGCATCGACGGTGTTTTTCGTGTTGGCAGCGATCTCGTCGACCGCCGCCTGGATCGCGCCCCAGGGCCCGCGCGCCGTGACGGGATCGACGGGCTTTCCTTCCGCCTCGGCCATCGCCCGGACGAGTTGATTGTTGTCGGCTTCGTACTCGAGGATCCGCCAGCGGGAATCGATCTGGAGCGCGGCGGTGCTGGCCGCGAGCCGGGCTGCGAGCCGCAGCGCCGTCTGCCGGGAGCGGTATTCGTCGTGGGCCACCTTGCGGAGGAGCACCGAGGTGACGGCCGCGCCCACGAGGAGCACTGCGAGCGATCCGACGGCGAGTTGCGTGATGGTGCGATGGCGGCGCGTCCAGCGGGCGAGCCGGCGGAGGAGCGGCTCACGAAACGCGCTGACCGGATTGTCGGCGAGATAGGCGTCGATGTCGTGGGCCAAGTCGAGCGGGGTTTCGTAGCGGTCGACCGGATCGCGGGCCATCGCCTTCATGCAGATCGCCTGGATGGCGTGCGACACGCCCCGCTTCACGCGCGACGGCGGGGCGAGTGAGCCGGCGAGCACCTTCTCGCGGATCGCCGCCACGTCGCCGTCGTAGGGGGGTGCGCCGGTGAGGATGTGGTAGAGCGTCGCGCCGAGGCCGTAGACGTCGCTAGCCGGCCCCACCGGGACGGCGCCGTCGTGCTGCTCCGGGCTCATGTAGGCCGGAGTGCCGGAGATGCCACGTTTTGCCACCGGGGCCGATTCGAGGGCGATCGTTGGCAGCACGATGCTCTGCTCGCCGCTCTGCCGGGCGCGGTCGTCGCGATCGATCCGAGCCGCCAGCCCCCAGTCGAGGACGACCACCTCGCCGAACTTCCCCAGCATGATGTTGGCCGGCTTGATGTCGCGGTGGAGGATGCCGCGGTCATGGGCGTAGGCGATCGCCTTGCACACAAGCGCGAATTGGCCGAGGAGCTCGCGGTAGCTGGCCGAGCGCGCGCCGGCGGCCTCGAGGGTATGGCGGCGGTCGTGGAAGTCGTTGATCGCCGCGCCGAGCGTTCGCCCGGGGATCAGTCGCATCGCGTAGAAGGGGCGGCCATCGGGGGTGGCGCCGGTCACATACACCGGGACGATGTTGGGGTGTTCGAGTTGGCTCGTGACGGTGGCCTCGAACTGGAAGCTTTCGCGGAGGGCCTCCTGGGAAACGGCCCAGCCATTGAGGAACTTCACCGCCAGTTCGCGCCCGGTTGCCTTGTCGTTGGCGTAGTAGACGTCGCCCAAGCCGCCGCGGCCGAGCCGGCGGTTGACACTGATCGTCGTCGTGGCGACGACGCGCGCGGGGATCTGGTCGTCCACCGGGCCAACCGACGCGGCCGATTCGTGGGTGGTGGGATCGTCGAGCGGGCTGTCGTGGGGCATCCATCGGCTCCGGAGGCGGGGCATCGCCGGAGTGTAGCGGTGGGTGGAAAGCGCCTTCCATGGCGATTTTCCCGCGGCGCACGCGGAGTGGAGTGCTTCAGCGGCCGGTCGAGTCGCGGAAGCGCAAGGCGAGGGCGGTGCCGGCGATCCCGGCGCCGAACATCCCCAGAAGTACTGCCAGGGGAACGGTCGACCCGCTCCGCCACGTCTCCCGGGCGAAGAACCGCTCTGCCATGTCGACCGGAGGGTGGCCCCGGGGGGCCGAGGTGGCGGGGGCATCGGCCGCTGGGGGAACGAGGGTCGGCATCGCCCCCGTCCGGAGGCTCTCGAGCGAGTCGTTCATCCGGGCCCGCTCCGATTCGATCTTGTTCTCCATCTCCCGCAGCTTTCCTTCGAGCCGCTCGCTCGCTTCGCGGGTCTTCTTCTCGAGCTCGGCGTCAATCGTCTTCACCCGGCTCTCGACGTCGGCCTTGGCGGCATTCCCCGCCTCTTCGCTCTGGCGCTTGGCCGCGGCTTGGGCTTCCTCCATCTTGGCTTCGATCTCGGTGCGCATCCGCGCGGCGGTCGCCTCCGATTCCTGCTGCGCTTCGGCCTTCGCGGTAGCCGTTTTCGCCTCGACCTCCTGGCGGACCTGGTCGCGCGCCTCGGCGCTCTCTCGGCGGGCCTGCTCCTGGGCTTCCTTGACGCGCAGCTCCATCTCGGTCTTCATCCGTTCTGCCGCCGCCGCGCTCTCCTTCTGGGCCGCGGCCTTCGCCTCGGCGACTTTCGCCTCGATCTCCTCCTTCATCTTGGCGGCCGATTCGGCCGACTTCTTTTCGAACTCGGCCTTCGCCGCGGCGAGCTTCTGCTCCGCCTCGGCCCGCATGTCGGCCTGGATCTTCTGGGCCTTCTCCTCGAGCATCTTCTTGGCCTTCTCGAGCTCCTGCTTCGCCTGATTGGCTGCTTCCTCGAGCTTCTCGACGATCTTGCGGCGGCCGGGAAGGATGAAGGGATGGCCCCCGCCATTGCCGGCCAAACGGAAAGCATTTGGCCACTCCGCCCCGGTGGTGTCGTTGGGAGACGGCAAGGTCACTTCGGGGACCGGGGGTTGAGATTCGATCGGGGAGGCCTCGGGTGGCTCCGGGTCGAGCTCGTCGACGGCGGCTGGTGACGGCTCGGGGCGCGGGCTCTCCGGTCCGCCCCCCAGACGGATTCGGGGGCGGAGCGTCGCCTCCGGCACGACGAGCCCCTCGAAGGCCCAGCGCGACGGCATCGCCGCGGCGAGTGGTTGGGTGAGCGCGGGGAGATCGGCGAGGGGAACGAGGATTCCCCCCAGGACGATCATCGGGAGGAGGAGGACGGGGAGGATTCCGGAGGCGGCCTCGGTCGTCCGCAGCGTCGCCGAGATCAGCAATCCGAGCGCGCCTCCGGCCAGGGCTGCGGCGTAGAGCATCGTGAACACCCACAGCCACGGGCTGTCGATCCGGCACGCCGGGGCGACGATGGCCAGAAGGAGGAGGCACTGGATCGCCGCGATCCCGAGAAGGACCGTCATCTTCGAGGCGACATAGGCCCCGATCGAGAGCCCCACCATCCGTTCCCGCCGGTAGATCGGCCACTCGGTGACGATCTCGCGCGCCATGCTCGAACAGCCGAACCAGATCGCGGCCAGGGCGGTCACGAACAGCGTGGTCGCCATGTTGACGCCGATCTTCGGCCAGGTCTCGGGGGTCGGCGTGCTCCGCACCACCTTCGAGAACACCGCCGCGATCAGGAGCCCGACGATCGGGGCCTGCGCGAAGAGGACGGCCGTCCCCCAGCCGTCGGCAACCTTGACGGCGATCGACCGCTTCACGAGCGTGAGCCATTGGGTAAACGGGGCGGTGCTGTGGGGAAAGCGCCGCGTGCGCGGCGGGAGGGCCCCGGCATGCGCGGAGGCGCGCCTGTCGACCCAGATCGACTTCGCGACTGACGATTCCCACTGCCGCACCCACTCGGCCACCGGCCGCTTGGAGAGGCCGCGGAGGAGCCCGTCGACGCTCGTCGGCGGCGCGGATCCCGAAAGCTGGGGCTCGAAGAAGGTGATCGAGTCGGGGAAGGCGCGGCCAAACCACGCTAGCCTTCCCACCTGCTTCGTCGACTCGTCGCGGGCGATGACGGCCACGGCGTCGAACTTCTCGAACGCCTCAAGGCTCGGCTGGTGGATCGTGAGGAGGATCGTTTTTCCGACGTCGGCGAGCTTCCTCAACAATTCGATGACCGACAGGGCGTCGACGCTCGACAAGCCCGACGTCGGCTCGTCGAGGACGAGGATCGGAGGATCCGTCAGCAGCTCCATGGCGAGGTTGACGCGCTTCCGCTGGCCGCCACTGACGCCCCGCTTCCGCTGGTCGCCGACGCGGGTCTGCTCAGTGCCGTCGAGCCCGAGCTGGTGGATCACCGCGTGGATTCGGGTCTCGATCTCGGTGTTGGTGGTGTCGCGCGGGAGCCGGAGCCGGGCCGCGTACCACAGCGCCTGCCAGACGGTGAGGTCGGCATGGAGGATGTCGTCCTGCGGCACATAGCCGATCCGTCCCCGGAACAGATCGTAGTGGTCGTGGAGATCGAGCCCGCCGATGGCCAGCCGCCCGGCGGCGGGGACGGTCTGGCCGTTGAGGACCGAGAGGAGCGTGCTCTTCCCGGCGCCGCTGGGCCCCATGATGGCCACCATCTCGCCGGGCTGGACGACGAGCGAAACCCCCTCGAGGAGCGTGCGGCCCGAGGCAGCGACGGCGACGCCGTCAGCCTCGATGATGTCGCGGTCGCCTCCGGCGAGCGGCTCGAGGGCCCGGGCATCGGGGGCGAGCCGGTAGCGTTGGTCGGCGATCTGCACGATCGTCCCGGGGGAGATCTCGACGGCCCGCTCGATCCGCCGTCCGTCGACGAACGTGCCGTGGGTGCTCCCCAGATCGCGGACGAACACCTTCCCGCGCTCGACGCTCACCGAGGCGTGGAGCGCCGACGCGATCGGACGGTCGAGGGAGATGTCGGCCGAGGCTCCGCGGCCAAACGTCACCAGCGCCGCATCGTCAAGCTCGATCGTCCCTTCCCCAAATGCTGCGGCGGTCGTTCGGGTGAGGAGATCCTCAAGCGCCGTGGCCGGGAGGCGGGCGTCGCCGAGCGTGATCGTGTCGCCGACGTCGATCCGCTCCCGTTCCACGCGCCGCGGCGGCACGCCGACAAAGGTCCCGTTGCGGCTCCCCAGGTCCTCGAGCCACAGCCCCCCTGCATCGACGACCACCCGAGCATGGCGGGCGGAGACACTCGGCGCCTTGACGACAAGATCATTTCCCGGCGCGCGGCCGAGGAGGATGATCCGCCGCGGCAGAGCCGTGGAGGCGGATGACGGTGGGCTGGTGGGCATGGGGGGGCGTCACGGGATCGGAGTGGGCAGCCGGAGCGCCGGGCTCCCGCATTTCCAGGCTAGTTCGTCCCTGCGGGCGGTGCAAAAAAGGGGCTCGTCACGCTGGTCTCGGAGGAGCGATTTCCGGTAGAGTTGCGGTTTTTCCCTCACGATCCCTGCAATCGTCCCCTGCGACCGATCCCACCGACCGTCCCCGAGCAGAAGCGCCCCGATGCACGAACTCCCCAAACACTACGACCACGCCTCTGCCCAAGCCCGCTGCCGGACCCTGTGGGATTCCGCCCGACTGTGGCATGCCGAGCCGGCCGGGCCGGGGGATCGTCGCCCCGTGTTTTCGATCGTCATCCCCCCGCCGAACGTCACCGGCGCCCTCCACCTCGGCCACGCCCTCAACAACACGCTCCAGGACATCCTCGTCCGGACGCGGCGGATGCAGGGCTTTGTGACCCTCTGGATGCCTGGCACCGATCATGCCGGGATTGCCACGCAGGCCGTCGTCGAGCGCCGGCTCCTGGAAGAGGAAAAACTTTCCCGCCACGACCTCGGCCGGGGGAAGCTCGTCGAGCGGATCTGGGCTTGGAAGGAGCAGTACGAGAAGCGGATCCTCGGGCAGCTGCGCGACATGGGGGCCAGCTGCGACTGGGACCGCGTTCGGTTCACGCTCGACGACCAGTGTGCCCTCGCGGTGCGGACGGCGTTTCTCAAGCTCTTTCGGCAGAAGCTCGTGCGCCGTGGCAAGCGGCTGGTGAACTGGGACACCTTCCTCCAGACCGCCGTCAGCGACGACGAGGTCTTCCACGAGGAGGTGAAGGGGCACTTCTGGCACATCCGCTACGACGTGGTCGATCCGTTGCCCGGTGAGCCCGCAAGCGTGACAGTCGCCACGACGCGCCCCGAGACCCTCCTCGGAGACACCGCTGTTGCCGTCCATCCCGACCCGGCCGCCGCCCTCGACGCAGCTGAGAAGGGGCTGCGGGCGAAGCGCGCGGAAGCCGCCGCGAAGGACCAGCCTGGCATCGATCGCGACCTCGAGGCCCTGGCCGCCCGCCGCGTTGAACTCCTGCCGCGACTTGTGAAGCTCTCGGCGATGGCCCGGGACGGCCGCCGGGTCCGGCTGCCGCTGCTGGGCCGCGAGGTGCCGCTGGTGGCCGATGAATGGGCCAAGCCGGAGCTGGGATCGGGCTGTGTGAAGATCACCCCAGCCCACGACGTCAACGACTACGAGGTCGGTAAGCGGCGCAATCTGCCGATGATCAATATTCTTCTCCCCGAAGGGCGCCTAAACGCCGAGGCTGGCCCGTATGCGGGGCTGACGATCCCCAAGGCCCGCACGAAGGTCGTGGCCGATCTCGAGGCCGCCGGGCAGCTCGAGCTGGTCGAGGATCGGCTCATCGAGCTAGCCCATTCCGACCGCTCCAAGACGCCGATCGAGCCGTATCTGGCCGATCAGTGGTTTATCCGCATGGACGAGCTCGCCGAGCCGGCGCTGGAAGCCGTTCGCACAGGCAAGCTGAAGATCGTTCCCGAGCGCTATGCGAAGAGCTATCTCGACTGGCTCTCGGAGAAGCGCGATTGGCCGGTGAGCCGGCAGCTGTGGTGGGGCCACCGGATCCCGATCTGGCACATCAGCGGCGTGCGCGAAGCGGCGCTTGCCGCCGCGTTTGCCGGGCGCACGAGCGTCGCCTGGCAGCCCGATGGCACGGCCCGCGACGACGACGGCCGCGGCGGCTGGTTCGTCTGCACGTCTGACGATTGTGTAGGCGTTGACGCAGTCGACGGTCAGCCGCTCGTCCAGGATCCCGACGTCCTTGATACCTGGTTCTCCTCGGCTCTGTGGCCCCATTCGACGCTCGGCTGGCCGGAGCAGACGGCGGAGCTGGCCACCTTCTATCCCGGCTCGGCTCTGCTGACGAGCCGCGACATCATCACGCTGTGGGTGGCGCGGATGGTGATCATGGGGGTGTTTGACACTGGCGTCCTCCCCTTCCGCGAGGTCTACATCCACCCCAAGATCCTCGATCGCTACGGCGAGACGATGAGCAAGAGCAAGGGAAACGGCGTCGACCCGCTCGACGTCATCGAGGCCCTCGGTGCCGACGCCCTCCGCTTCGGGATGACGACGCTCGCCACCGAGACGCAGGACGTGCGGATGCCGGTCGAGTTTCAGTGCCCGGCGTGCGAAGCGCGGATCGAGCAGACGGTGCAGAATCGCGTCCAGCCGCGGATCGAATGCCCGAAATGTAAAAAACCTTTCAAGACGCAGTGGGCCCAGACGGAAGCCGATCTCGCCCTCCCTCGCGGCCCGGCCCTATCGGAGCGCTTCGAGGCGGGGCGCAACTTCTCCAACAAGCTCTGGAACGCCACCCGATTCGTGCTCATGAATCTCGAGGGGTACGAGGCCGGCGACCTCGCCGGTGCCAGCTTCGAGGCCCTCGAGGATCGCTGGCTCGCCAGCCGGCTGGCGAGTGTGACCGCCGAAGTGAATCGCTCCACCGACGAATACCGCTTCGCCGATGCCGCGCGGGCCCTCTATGCCTTTGCCTGGGATGAGCTCTGCAGCGCCTATCTCGAGCTCTGCAAGTCGCGCTTGAGTGATCCGGCCACGCGCGACCAGGCGCGGTCGATGCTCCTCCTTGCGCTCGACACGATCCTCCGTCTCCTCCACCCGATCATGCCGTTCCTCACCGAGGAGATCTGGCAGCATCTCGGCGAAGTGGCCCCGAACCGTCGCCTCCCGTGGGATCGTGGCGAGGCGCCGGCCGCGTCGATCATGGTGGCCCGCTGGCCCGAGCCGCCGCCGGCCT
>JBAWVV010000182.1:0-8277 GCA_037147115.1 Planctomycetia bacterium
ACGCTTCCCGCGGGTAGAGATTCGCAGTCGCGTTCCCAACCGGGCTGAGCATCGCAAGGTGCTCAGACCCGGTGTTTTTTTGTGCCCGCGAAACTCGCGATCAACTCACCCCCGGCTCCCGCACAGTTCTCCGCCCGCACTCGCCACTCGCTCCTTCCGACCGCGAGGAAACACCAGGCGCATCGAGCCGACCGAACGATGCGTTGACGATGTCACCGGCCATGCGGACGTCGATCAACCATGGCCAATTTCGCCTCCAGGGCGGGCTGTCAAATCCCGACGGCGTCGGCATCTCTGCTGCTGTCGGTTCCGACGCCGCCACGGGGAAGGGCTCTCGGCGAGTCCGATCGGATCGGGGCCGAGACAAAAACGACCGGCGCCGAGCGCTGCACCGAGCGCTCGTCCTTTTCGACCCCTCACTCGCCACGCCGTCGCGCTGGTCTGCCCTTCATTTCAAGACTACCGGAGGTGGGACTTGAACCCACACGCCATTGCTGGCAACGGATTTTGAGTCCGCCGCGTCTGCCATTTCGCCACTCCGGCTCGAGGGCGCGTGATCGCCCTAGAAGACTACGGATTCCCACCCCGCGACGCCAGCCTCTGTCGCGGCGCCCCCCGAGCGTGGCCCGAGCGGCCTCCACTGCTTCCTCCGCTTCCTCGGCTTTCGCCCGTTCCGACGCCCCACCCGGCCCGGCGCTGCATCCCGAGCGGGAGGGCGCTACAATCGTTGCGCCGGCAGGATTCCACGGTTCAGTGCTCCCTCCTGCCGACTTCCGGTCAGCCCCACCCCAGAGATCCGCCACCGTGTCGATCCTCCAGAGCTATCCCCCCGGCCGGCTCGGCCTCTCCTTCGAACTCTTCCCCCCGAAGTCGGCCGAGTCGGAAGCCGCGATGTGGCGGACCGTCGAGGATCTCGTCGCCTGGGAGCCGGCCCTCATCACCTGCACCTACGGCGCCGGTGGCTCGACCCGCGGCAAGACCCTCGAGATCCTCGCCGGCCTGCGGCAGCGCCACGGCGTCGCTGTCGCCAGCCACCTCACCTGCGTCGGCAGCACCGTCGACGAACTGCGCGGCTACCTCCGCGAGGCCGAGGCCCTCGGCGTAACGGCGATCGTCGCCCTCCGTGGCGATCCCCCCAAGGGAGAGACGGCGTTTCACGCTGTCGACGGCGGGCTCTCCTATGCCTCCGAACTCGTAGCGCTGGTTCGCGCCGAGTTCCCGCGCCTCGGAATCCTCGTGGCCGGCTACCCCGAGACCCACCAAGAGGCGGTCTCCCCACAGGCCGACCTCGAAAACCTGAAGCGCAAGGTGGAAAGCGGCGGCGACGTGATCGTCACGCAGCTGTTCTACGACAACGCCGACTTCCTCCGCTTCCGCGACGCCAGCCGCCGCCTCGGCATCCAGGCGCCGATTGTGCCGGGCGTGATGCCCGTCACGAACTTCGCGCAGATCCGCCGGATCGCCTCGCTCTGCGCAGCACGGCTCCCCGAGTCGTTCACGCGCGCCTTCGAGGCTGCCGGCGACGATGAGACCGCCCAGTTCGAGGCGGGTGTCGAGTTCGCTGCCAAGCAAGTCGAGGAGCTCGTCGCTGCCGGCGTCCCCGGGATCCACTTCTACGTGCTCAACAAATCGCCGGCGACGTCGCGCGTCCTCGAGGCCGTCGGTATCGGCGGCCGCCGGGCCTGAGGCAAGCGCCACGCGCGCCGCCGGATGCGTTCGTATCAGACCCGTGGCGCTCGATCCACCGGCCGCGCGCCGCCGGACAGCCACGGCGGGCTTTTGCTCCGCGGCGTCAGCGCGGCGGCTGGTCGTCGTCCATGCTGCTGATGTAGCTCCGCAGCCGCTCGAGCTCGTCGGTGACGTGCCGCAGCTTGAGCATGTTCTCGACGCGCTTCACGAGCTCCACCCGGTTGACCGGCTTGGAGAGGAAGTCGTCGGTCCCCGACTCGACAGCCCGCTCGATGTCGCCGAGCTCGCCAAGCGCCGTCACCATCAGGACCATGATCGGGCTCGTCGCCGGGTCGGCCTTGAGCCGCTGGCAAACCTCAAAGCCGGAGAGCTTTGGCATCATGACGTCGAGGAGAATGACGTCGGGGTGGAACTCCGCCACCTTGTCGAGGGTGTCCTTGCCGTCGACCGCAGTGGCGATGTCGCAATCGATGTCGGTGAGATAGACCTCGAGGAGCTCGCGGTTGGGCTCGTTGTCGTCGGCGATCAGCACGCGGCTGCGGCGCGGTGACTCGGGATCGGCGGCAGATCGGCTCATGGTCTCGGTCCTCGTCGGTGGGGCCGCCGGGGCTACGGCGTCTCGAACAGGGTCTGGCTCTTCACGATCGCCAGGTCGTCGGGGAAGGTGTGAAAGGCCTGCACGTGCAGGCTCTTCGATCGGGTCTCGAGATTGATCCAACTGACGGCGCCCAGCGCCATCCGGCTCCCCGCTTCGAAGCGGTGGAGCAGTCCGTTGCGCCCCCCATCGGTACAGAGCTCCTGCTGGAAGGTCCAAAACAGCTCCGGCGCCACCGTCTCCAGTTGGAAGCACATCTGGTAGCAGGCCCCACCGCGGCATTCCATCCGGTCACTCCGCTCCCCGCAGAGACGGTAGGAGAAGAGCCTGCGCTTCTGGGGCAACGGCGCCGTTGCTGCCGTCGCCACCTCCGAGAGCACGAGGCCATCCTTGCGCCAGCAGATGACATGGCCGGCGCTGGTAATCGAGACGCTCGCCGAGTAGCCGCCCCGTTCGATCGAGCGCGTGGCATGGATCTCGAACAGCTCCGGATGCAAAACGCGCCCGTAGAGCTGGAAGACGAGGTCGGTGACTTTGGGACGGGCCGACAGCACGCGGGGGATTCTCCTCTGAATGGTCCGTGACGACCATGCCCGTCAACCTCCTCCCACCGGCCAGCGCACGCCGCGACCGGGGACCGAAGTATAAAAATCGCCGGCGCGGCCACCAACCCGGCTCCCCGGATCGGCCGATCGGCGGGCAACTCCCCCGTGGATGCCTGCAAAAAATTCTCCTTGCATTTTTTCCGCGGATCGTCACGGGAGGAGCGCGACGAGCATGTCGTAGGCGGCGTGCGTCCCCGCGGCGATCCCGAATCCGCGCACGATGAAGAGAAGCGCGAAGAACAGCCCGGCAACGGTGCGGAAGGTGAAGCTGTAGAGCTGGAAGCTGTCGCCCAATGGCCCGACGTAGTGGGCGGCACTGAAGAGGAGGCTCGTGAGGATCGCCGACCAGGCGATCGACGGGCCCGGCGGCGTGCCGATCCGCCCCAGCCCCCAGGCCACGGCTGGGAGCATGAGGAGGCGGAAGAGCACCTCCTCGTAGAGCCCCGCCCCGCAGAATCCGATGAACCGCGCGAAGATCCCCTCCAGGCCAGGCTCGAGGAGGAGCGGCCAGAGGCGGTTTTGCAGTCGCGCCACCCCCACGAGCACGACAGCCAGGAGGCAACACTCCGCCACCATCCCGACGAGCACCCACGGATTGAAGCGCCAGCGGTCGTATTCGACATGCTGCCAGGCGAGCAAGCCGAGGATCGTGAGCACCGGGAGGAGGAAATACTCGCCGAATCCGAGCGCATCGAGGAGGTGCCGCAGCCAGACGTCGGCGCCGTTGCGGGGAGAACTCCGCCCCAGCAGCAACACGCCCCCTTCGTACGCGAGCACGAGCGGGAGAATGAAGACGAGGCTCGTCAGCGGCATCCGCGACAGCGCCCAGTAGCTGTCGGCGGGGGCCGCGTTGTCGTCGGCTCCAGCCGGGGATGGAGGATCGGATCGATGGCCATGGAGATCGGCGTCGACCTCGCGCAGCAGGCTGTCGAGCGCCTCGTCGGCCTGCGCCGCCGGATCGCGCCGGTCGAGTTCACCGTCGTCACGTGGAGCCATCGACGACATCCCGAGCCTCCGCCACGATCACCTTCGTTCGACCGGCGACCTCGATCGAGACTGCCATGGAGCGCGCTCGATCAACCGACGACGGGCATGGCCGATAGTTGTGGCCGTACCCGGGCGGACTGGCAAGAGCCCCGCGCCGCAACTGCTGCGGCGCGCGGCGCTGCTGGCGCTGCTGTCAACCCGTGCCAGCAACGCTCCGCGCGCTTCGGCGCCAGACACGCTCCGCGGTTTTTCCGCGTATGGCGCGGCTCCCAAGCTTCCTGCTTGACAACCCAGCGCATCCCACAAGAATGGCGCCGCGATGTCGATTCGACGCCCGCTGATCCGCATCACGTCGGATCATCGGCCGAGCGATTCGACACGGCCCAGCGTCGGTTGTGATGCCTGCCAGAGAAGAGATTCACCGGCATGCATCACGATCGATCCGCCGATGGAACGGCACTGGTCCGCTGAAGTCCTTCCCTTCGACTCGTTGCCCCGCAAGGGGACTCGAACGTTGCCGGACGAACATCGCGGATCATGAGCATGATGGGTCGCTTGCAGACTTGATGATTGGGCGCGGTGGCAACCGGAAGACTGTCCGGATCGCCGTGCGACGGGAAAAGAGCTTGGGGGGCGACGACACGAGGGAGCGAATGTCGACGACCTTGGTCGTGGCCTGGATGTCCCCCCCACCTTTCCCGTTTTATCGCTCTGGAGTGGGGAGTCAGTGAAGCTGACGTTCTCGGCTCGGACGGGCCCCAGGCGTTCCCGATGATGGGCGGGGACCGCCGAGCGTTCGGTGAGGTCGATGACCGCCAGCCAAGGGTTCCGCAGCGGGGGCGATGCGATCCCCGCAGTGGCGCTTGCCCGTGGGCTACCAGGCGGGGAACAATCTCTCCAGCGGCCGAAGGCGCCCGCCATCGATGACCTCCCCGGCCGGCCGCGGCGGGGAACCGCCCGCCGGACCTGCAGGGAGTGCGACATGGCCTGCTGCCTGATCGGATGCGGTTCCAATCAGGGGGCCCGGCGCGAACAACTCGATCGCGCCATCGAACTCCTTGGCGTGATGCCCGGCATCACGATGCGGGCGGTGAGCCGACACCGCGAAACCAGGCCGATCGGTGGCCCTCCCGATCAGGCCCCGTTCCTCAACGGTGCCTGCCTGATCGAGACGGAACTCGGGCCGCACGAGCTCCTCGGTGTGCTCGCCGCGGTCGAGAACACGCTCCACCGTGACCGGACGGAGCGCTGGGGCCCGCGGACGCTCGATCTCGACATCCTTCTTTACGACCAACTCGTGCTCGAAGACAGTCTCGTCGCCGGCGTCGCCTTGACGATCCCCCACCCGCGGATGACGACGCGCCGATTCGTGCTCGAGCCTGCCGTCGAGATCGCCCCGGATCTCCGGCACCCTCTCTCCGGCGGCAGCCTCCGTGAGCTCCTCGACAACATCTCGCACCCGCACCTCCACGTGGCCGTCGTCGGCGTGCCGGGGGCGGGTGCGGTCGAGGTGGCCAGCGCCATCGCCGATGCCACGCTAGCGCGCGTCGTCCATGCCCCACGGGCGCTCCCCTGGAAGCCCTCCCACTCCGGCGTCGCCGCCACCGAGCCGTGGAGCGACGCGCTCTCGGCCTGCGCTGCGGCGCTGGAGACTGCCAACTGGCCCGACGATCCGCACGGCACCGTCACCGACTACTGGCTCGGAACGCTCCTGGTGGCTGCCGAGGACGCCCTCGCCCCGTCGGCGCTGGAGCGCTTCCAGGCCGACTATGGCGCGGCGGCGGCCTCGACGGTGGCACCGCATGTCGTCATCCTGCTGCGGGCCTCGCCGGAAGCCCTCGCCGAACGGGTCGCCGGCCGCGAGGAGGCTCCGAACCTCGACGCCGAGCTGAGGAGCACGGGGAGCGATCTGACGTCCGGTCTTGTGCGCCTCCAGGAGCGGCTCCTGGCGCGCCTCCGGTGCGGGACGCGCGGTGGCGACGGACCGCTTGCCGTCATTGTCGTCGGGGCGGACGACCTCGGCCGGGCCATCGACGAGGCGATTGCCGCGGTGGAGGCGACTGGATGAATACCCCCTCCTCGCCGGCACCGGTCGTCGTGGCCGAGCCCCGCCTGATGCGCGACACGATCCTCGCCGCGCGTTGTGCCGGCCGACGGGTCGGCTTCGTGCCGACGATGGGCGCGCTCCACGCCGGCCACGCCAGCCTCGTCGAGCGCGCCGCCGCGGAGTGCGACGATGTCGTCGTCTCGATCTTCATCAATCCGAAGCAGTTCGGCCCCCGTGAGGACCTGGCCCGCTACCCGCGAACGCTCCCTGCCGACCTGGCGCTGCTGGGGGCCAGCGGGGCGCGGTGGGTGTTCGTGCCGGAGGCGTCGACCGCTTACCCCGTCGGCCATGCTACGAGCATCGTCGTTGCCGCTCCCGCGGCCGACTTCGAGGGGGCGATCCGTCCGGGGCACTTCGCCGGTGTGGCCACGGTCGTCTGCTGGCTGTTCAACGTCGTCCCCGCCGATGCCGCCTACTTCGGCGCGAAGGACTGGCAGCAGACTGTCGTTGTCCGCCGGATGGTCGCCGACCTCGCGATCCCGATCGCCATCGAGGTCTGCCCCACCGTCCGCGAGCCCGACGGCCTGGCGATGAGCTCGCGCAATGCCTACCTCTCCCCTGCCGAGCGCCGTCGGGCGGTGGCGCTCCACGAAGGGCTCGAGTGGGCGGCCCGGCGCTGGCAGGCAGGCGATGAGGTGGCGCTGGTTGAGGAGGCGATCCACGCCGCCCTCCGCGCCCGCGACGTCACGATCGATTACGCGCGGGTGGTCGATCCGGAGTCGCTCGCTCCCCCTCGGCCGGGCGCCGCCGCCGTTGCCCTCGTCGCCGGCCGTGTCGGCACCACGCGCCTCCTCGACAACCTTCTCCTGCCACCGCGCTCCTGAAGCGTTCCCGTTCCCTGCGGCGGCCGCCGCCGCCCGAAACCCTTCCGCTGTGCACTCCACCCTCTTCCATCTCCCCGCGCACCTCGGCGGACTGCCGGTCTTCGGCCGGGGTCTACTCCTGGCCGTCTGGGCCGTGGCCGGTCTGGTCGGGCTGGGCATCGCCTGGCGAAGGACCGGACCCCGTGAGGCGATCCTGGGGCTCGGTCTCCCATTAGCGCTGGCCGGCGCGATGATCCTCTGGTTGCTCCCCGCGCTCGATGACGGTGCGGGGGTGCCGGTGCGCGGCTACGGCGTGATGCTCCTCCTGGCGGCGGCGGCGGGAACGTGGCTGTCGATCCTTCGCGGCCGCCGCGCCGGCTACGATGCCGACACGATCCTCGCCCTCGGGCTCGAGGTCTTTCTGTGGGGCATCGTCGGTGCCCGGTTGTTCCATGTGATCGAATACCACGATCAGTTCTTCCCGCCGGGGCGGAGCCTGCTGGCAGGGCTCCCCGGCGTACTCAATGTCGCCGCCGGAGGGCTGACGGTGTTCGGGTCGATCCCCACTGCCGCGCTGGCGGCGTGGCGATTCTCGGTGCGGCGTGGCCTGTCGCTGCCCCGCCTGGCCGACTGCATCGCGCCGGGCCTGCTCCTCGGCCTGGCCATCGGCCGGATCGGCTGTTTTCTCAATGGCTGCTGCTTCGGCGGCCCCTGTGATCTTCCCTGGGCCGTCCGCTTCCCCCCGGACAGCCCTCCCTGGCTCGATCAGGCGGCGCGGGGGCTGGTCCCGCCACTGCCGGCGGGGGCCCGCCCGTGGAGCCTCCCCATCCATCCGGCCCAGCTCTACGCGACGGTCGACGCCGCGATCCTCGCCTGGCTGGCGGTTGCCTTCACCCCGCTTGCGAAACGTGACGGCGCCGTGTTCGCCCTCGTGCTCACGCTTCACCCGATCTCGCGCTTTCTGCTCGAGATGATCCGGATCGACGAGGCCCCCGCCCTTGGCACGCCATTCTCGATTTCGCAGGTCGTGGCGCTCATCCTCATCAGTCTGGCGGGGGGACTGTGGTGGTGGATCGGCCGGCAACCGCCGCGGCACCCCTGGGACGGCACCCCCGATGGCCCGGGAGGAATCGGTGCCGGGGGGCGGCTTTGACGGACGTCATCCCGGCAGGCAGACTCCTCTCACCCGTCGATGAAGCGGGTTTCCCAAAGTTCTCGCTCTAGTTCTCGCTCTAGTTCTCGCTTTAGGTCCCGCCATGAACCAGCGCTCCAACCCGCCGGGAACACCCGCCGCCGCCTCAAAAGCCGACGAATTGGCCGTCGACGTCGAATGGAAGCGCCTCGAATCGGACCGGGTCGCCGAGGAGGTGGCGGAAGCGCACGAGGACCTCGGCGGCACCACGCCACCTCCCCCCTCCGGATGGCTGTGGGGAGGCTTTGCCGCCGCCCTCCTCGCCGGGGTGGTCTTTGCCGTGGTGGTGAATGTCGCCC
>JBAWVV010000183.1:0-8242 GCA_037147115.1 Planctomycetia bacterium
CACCGGGTCGTCGGCACTCCCGAACGGCACCCCTTGGCGGATCCAGCGGACCAGGAGCTCGCGCTCGTGCGAATCCTCGGCGAGGCGTCGCCCGCCACCGTGCGGAAGGAGGTTCGTCGGCTTCGTAATCAAGAGGGAAAACTCAGGATCGGCGGGAAAGATCCGCCGGCCGCGCGTCTCGTGGACGAGGAAAGCGTAATCCTCGGCGGGCTCAAAGCCGAGGAGCGAGAGGCGGAAGCCGTTCTGCCCGTCCGACTTCCCGTGGCAGCCGCCGGTGTTGCAGCCGAGCCGGGTGAAGATCGGGACGATCTCGTTGGCGAAGCTAATCGGGAGCTCCTCAGCCGTTCGCTCCACGCGCAACGGGAGCGTTGCTGACGCGTCCCCCAGCCGGGCGGTGATTGTGAGGTCGCCGTCGGCGAGCGGCTCGAGAAATCCGTCGGCACCGATCCGAGCATGGCCGGCAGGGCTCACCTCCCAGGCAACCTCGCGCGTCACATCGTGCCGCTGCCCCGAGCTGTATGAGCCGGTGACAACAAGTTGCCGCCGCGCGCCTGCGCCCACCAACACCGGCACGCCCCCCGACTCAAACGCCAGCCCGACTTGTTCACCGCGCGGCCCGAGTCCGGATGCCAGAGCGACCGACGGGGCTGCGGCCGCGGCTGCCGGCTCCGCCGCCGGGCACGGGCTGACCGGAGCCAACCACAGCGTCGCCAACCACAGGCCGACGACCACGATCCAACGACAGGCCCGGCATGACGCAGCTGGCATGGTCATTTCCTCTCTCCGTGCTCTTCCACCCCTCATCGTGCCGACAGCGGCACGACGACGATTCGCACCGTCCCATCTCCGCAGGCGACCCCGATCCGGTCGTCGACGGCCGCCGGCACCCCACCGGAATCCGCCCCTCCTGCCGCCGCTCCCCAGCAGGCGTGATTCCCGATCCGCCCCACCATCGTGTCATGGAGGAGCGTGCCATCGGCGGGATTCCAGATCTTGAGCACCCCGGCATAGCCGTAGGAGAGCAGCCTTGTGCCCTGGCGATTGAAGGCCACGGCGTGGACGAAATCGGTATGCCCCCGTAACGACCGCTCGATCCCCCCGCCGAGAATGTCGTAGAGATGGATCGACCGATCGGCCCCCCCCGCGGCGACGGTGCGCCCCGCAGGATGGACCGTAATCGAGTATACCGCCTCGTCGGTGGCAGCCAGTTGCTTGAGGGCCCGCCCACCGCTGACATCCCACAGCCGGAGCGTCAAATCCCCCGAGGCCGAAACGATCATCGCATCGTCCGGGGTCAGGGCCAGAGCCAGGACAGGCCCGGCATGACCGGTCATTTGGGCCCGCTGCTGCCCGGTCGCCGGATCCCACACCCGTACCGACTGATCGTTCCCCCCCGACACCACCGTCCCACCGTCCCGGCTAATCGCAACGGCCAGCACCGGGCTGCCGGCATCGAACCGACGGAGTGCATCGAGGGCCGCAAGCCCCCACTCGCGCAGCATGCCGTCGTCATGCAGGCACCACGTCCCCCGTCCTTCCGCATCGACGGCGAGTGCCTTGATGGCAACGCCCGTCTCAATCGATTGATGCGGCACAAACTCCTTGCCGGGGGAGGCCGCGGCCGGCGCCCGCGGCGGACCAAAAACCTCGAGCGTCGGGCCCCCGGCAGGGCTCGGCGCCGTCGCCGCCACGAGCTTGCGGCCATCGCCACTCCAGCCGAGAGCCGTAGGCGCCGAGCGGAGGGCGAATTGCTCGACGCGCTGCCAACCATTCGATTCCCAGATCCCGATCCCCCCCGTGCCATCCCCCACGGCCAGCCGCTGTCCATCGGGGCGGGCCGCGAGCACGACCGGCAGGGCCAAGCCGTCGGTAATCCTGCGCGGAGGATTGTTGCCGAAGAGATCGGCCACCTGCACGCTCCCGTCGGCGCTGGTGACCACCACCTGGCTGCCGGCGCTGGCCAGGGCCGTGATCGGCCCGGCGCCGATCCGCAGCGAGCGGAGGGCGCTCCCCTTCACCTGCCGCGCGGTCCGGTCGGTCGATCCCGAAAGGACCGAGAGATTGTCGGCCAGCCATCGCACCCGGCCACGTCCGGCCGCATGGCCGGGAAAGGTTTGGAGGGGCGTGTCGGTGGCCAGCGACCAATGCTGAACAACCCCCGCCTCGGAGAGCGTCGCGAGCTTGCTACTGTCAGCAGAGACCGCCAATGACACCAGTGGCACCGTATCGCGGAGAATCCTCGGCTCGGCTGCCACGCCGACCGGCCAGATCCGCACCGCCCCGTCCGCACACGCCGCCGCGATCGATGGGGGCTGCGGCACCCATGCCAATTCGCGGATCGGCACCGGCCCGGCGTCGAAGCCCGGCTCGCTCCCGCCATCGGTCGTCCGCACGAACTCAACGCGTCCGTCCTCTCCCGCGACATACAGCTTTGTGCCGTCGGGAGAGAGCGCCAGCGCCGTGACCGCGGCTGGCGCGGCGATCAACGTCCGCACCCAACAGCGCGCTTTCAGGGTCCCCTGCGGCTGAGCGCCGAAGGCGACCCAATTCCTCCCCAAGGCGCCGGTCCCTCCCGGCCCCGGTCCGGCGGCGCCGGTCGAAAGGGGGACCAGCGCCGGAAAGGGAAGGGCCATCGACTCGACGACCATCCCGCTGGTCGGATCGATGGCCCGCAGCCGCGGCAGGCTGTCGGCCACGAGAATCTGGGGCAACGCTTCGGCGGTTGCCGGGATGGTCAGCGCCAGCGCCGTCACGCCGGCCCCCAACGAGATCGGCCCCGTGATGGCGTCGGTCGAAAGATTCCACATCCACGCCTGCCCCGCGGCAGTGGCCGCGACGGCATGGAGGCCATCGGGGCTGGTGGCGACGTGCGTGAGCGCCGCGTCGGCGCCGAGCACCGCCGGCAGCGGTTGGCCGTCACGACCCCAGCGCCGAAGTTCGCGGGCTCCGGGCACCAGCGCGGCGATCCCCCGTTCGCCGGGCAGCGCGACAAGGGCCGCGGCACCGCCAGGCTCGAGTCCCGGCGTCACTTCGATGACCAGATCGACCGCCGGCGTCCAGACACGGATCGCCGGATCAGCGCCGGCGGCGAGCACCGCGCCAGGGACGATTGCCGCGGTCACAATCCCGCCGGTGGCGGCAAACCGTTCCACTTGGCGGCCTGTGGCGGGATCCCAGTTTACCACCGCGCCATCATCAGACGCCGTTGTCACGATCGCGGCCGGCTTGGTGGAATCGAAGGCCACGCTCCGCACCGCAGCGCGCGCGATGAGCGTCCGCACCGGGGGATGATCCGCCGGCGCCGCAACGATCGTCCGCGCGTCCCACAGCGACACCTTCCCATCTTCGCCGCTGGCGGCAAACCAGGCCCCATCGCGGCTGCAGGCGAGGTCGGTGATCCGGGCGGCACCGGCGGTGAATCCGCCATCGATCGGCGTGACCCCCGCGGCATCGACACGGAAGCGGCGCACGATCCGCCCCGCCCCACAGGTGGCCAGCCAGCTGCCGTCGGCGGCGAGGGCGAGCCGATCGGTGCCCGCTTCCGGCAGGGGGAGCTCGGCCACGGGGACGACATCCTTGCCGTCGGCCACCGGCGTGGCGGCCAGCGTCCAGAGCCGCAAGCGCTGGTCGTCGCCGAGCGTCACCAGCCGCGGCAGTCCGTCGACCGGAGGGAGGATCGCGACATCGCGCTGCGGCACACCGGGGAGGTTGGCGACCAAGGCGACCGCGCCATCGGCGACGCGCCAGGCCCGGACGCTGCCGGTCTCGCTGACGGCGGCGATCAGGCTGTCATCGGCCGCGATCGCCAGCGCCGTCACTGCACCGGCCGGCGCTCCTTCGCCAAACGTGCGCGCCGCCTGCCCGGAGGGGATGTCCCACTGCCGCACCACGCCATCCAGCCCGGCACTGAACGCGCCGCGGCCATCGGCCGTGGTCACGATCGCGCGCACGGCTTGACCATGGCCGGCGAAAGAGCGCGGGGCTGGCAGGGGGAGCTTCGTCCGCTTGATCGTGCCGTCAGCCCCGGCGGTCCACAGCGCCAGTCCATCGCGCTGGTACGCGATCGCTCGGATGCTTCCCAGATGGGGCAGCAGCGTCCCCTGGGCCGCGCCGCTCTGCGGATTCCACAGCGAGACCGCACCGGCAGCGTCGCCCGCCGCGAGCCCCTGAGCGTCGGCGGAGATCGCCAAGCCTGCGAGTGGTTGCTCGTGGGTGCCGACGGTCCGCAGCGGCTGACCGGCGCCGCTCCAGATCCGCAGCGTCCGGTCGTCGCCGCTGGTGGCAAACCACTGCCCGTCGGCTGCCGCGACCGCCAGCTTGACCCCCTGCGCGTGTCCATCGAGGGGGCTCCCCGCGACCGGACGGGCCCATTGCCGCACCGTGCCATCAGCACCAGCTGTAAACACCATCGCGCCGTCGGCGGTCGCGGCGACATCAAACACGCCCCCCGCATGCCCCCCGATCGATCCGCGATCAGCGCCATCGGCGGTGTTCACCCAGCGCACGGCCCCGGCGTCGTCGCCGATGACCAGCGTGGAGCCATCCGCCGTCGCTGCCAAGCTGTATGCCGCAACGCCTGGCGGCAGATCGCGGAGCGGCTGCATCGTGGCGATGTCGATGAGTTGAATGCCGCCATCCTCGCGGGCGACCGCGGCGACCGGTTGCCCGGGGAGTGGCAGCAGATCGCGGATCCCGGCGGCAACAGCCAGGGATCGCTCCACAGCCGGGGGCCCCTGCCAGAGCCGGAGGGTGCCATCGAGCCCGGCAGAGAGGATCTGCTGCGGGTTCCCTGGCACAAACGCCGTCGCCGCCACCCCTCCGCCATGCACGCCGATCGTCCCCAGCGGCGTGTCAAGAAACGGGCTGCGGAGGACGATCCGCCCCGCCTCGTCAGCGGTGAGAAACTGCGTGCCATCGGCCCGCCAGGCGGCAAACACCCCCGCGGTCGGCTCAGGGATCGTGGCCACGGCCCCCTCACCCGGCGCTGCGCCCGCACCTGCCGCGCGGAGCCGTTCGGTATCCCACAGCCGCGCGGCCGGATCGGCGCCGGTGGTGACCAACGTTCGGCCGTCGGCGGAGAGGGCCAGCCCCGCGGCGCGGCCGCCATGGGCCGGTCGCGTCAGAAGCGGACGCACCAGGGGGAGGTCCCAAACCCGCACCGTGTTGTCTTGCGACGAGGTGACGAGTGTCCGACCGTCACCACTGACCGCCACCCCGGTCACCGGGCCGGTGTGGCCGGAAAAACGGCGCAGTTCCTTCCCCGTAGCGGCCTCCCAGAGGAGAGCGGTGCCATCGGTGGCGGCCGTCACCACCCGTTCGCCGTCGGGGGTGAACTGGGCCGCAAACGCGGCCCCCTCATGGCCACGGAGGACCATTTCGTTGGGCTCGGCCCGGGCCACCAGACAGGCCGAGACCAGCGTGAACAGCCCGATCACCCAGCCGATGGCCACGGGCGCGCGGATGGCGGTGGTCGCGGGCAGGGGAGCGACATCACGGCCGAGGACCGACGTCGTCGTTCGGGCGTTCATCCGCGCTCCTCCCCCTGCCCAGATCTGTCTTCCCCGCCGCCGGCTGGGGATTCTACCCGATCCAGAGGGGCCGATAACGCCGCTGTCCTCCGGCGGATCCCGAGGATGGTTGCCAGCTTCCAGCCATTCGCTACACTCCCGGCCTTGGCGGGGGTTCGTTCGTTCCTTGGGGGTTTCAAGATGTCAGCCTGGCTGCGCTTTGTCGTGTCCACGTCCCGTTCCACGATCCGCCCATGGCTCAGTGCCTGCCTGCTCGCGGTCTGGACGCTCCTGGCCGGCGGATTCCTCGCTGGCAGCACGGCCTTCGCCGGTGAGGCTGATCTCCTCATCCCCGATCTCACCCAGGCCCGCTTCTTCAACGAATCGATCAGCGGCTGGAACCTGCTCTTCTTCGGGTCGTTCGTGATCGCCGGCACGCTCGGCATCTCGCTCTATCTGCGCAGTCAGATCAAGGCCCTGCCGGCGCATGAGTCGATGCTCAAAGTCGCCGACATCATCTTCGAAACCTGCAAGACCTACCTCCTCAAGCAGGCGCAGTTCCTCGCGCTGCTGTTCGCGATGATCGCCGCGGCGATGGCCTACTACTTCCTCGTTCTCAAAGGGGAACCGATCGGGACGCTCCTCCTGGTGCTCCTGTTCTCGATCGTCGGCATCGGCGGGTCGTTCTGGGTCGCCTGGTTCGGGATCCGCGTCAACACCTACGCCAATGCCCGCACCGCCTTCGCCTCGCTCCGTGGTGAGCCGTGGGACGTCGTCAACATCCCCCTCCGCGCCGGGATGTCGATCGGCCTGTTCCTGATCTCGCTGGAGCTGATCATGATGGTGATCATCCTCCTCTTCGTACCTCGAAACGTCGTCGGCTACTGCTTCCTTGGCTTTGCAATCGGCGAGTCGCTCGGGGCCTCGGCCCTCCGCATCGCCGGCGGCATTTTCACAAAGATCGCCGACATTGGCTCCGATCTGATGAAGATCGCCTTCAACGTCAAGGAGGACGATCCCCGCAATCCCGGCGTGATCGCCGACTGCACCGGCGACAATGCCGGCGACTCGGTCGGCCCGACGGCCGACGGCTTCGAGACCTACGGCGTCACCGGCGTGGCCCTGATCTCGTTCATCACCCTCGCCGTCCCCAGCACCGACATCCAGGCGAAGCTCATCGTCTGGATCTTCTTCATGCGGTTCTTGATGGATCTGATGTCGGGGGCGTCGTACTTCCTCAATCAGGCGATTTCCGAGAAGAAGTACAAGGGGCTCAAAGAGTTCGATTTTGAGGAGCCACTCACGCGCCTGATCTGGATCGCCTCGATCCTCTGCATCGGCATGTCGTTTCTGATGAGCTATCTGTTGATCGGCGACATCACCGTCGATGGGGGAACGAAGCTCCCCAACCTGTGGTGGCAGCTGGCGACGATCATCAGCTGCGGCACGCTCGCCGCCGTGCTCATTCCAGAGTTCACAAAAGTATTCACGAGCTCCCATTCGAAGCATGTCCACGAGATCGTGACCGCCTCGCGCGAGGGGGGCGCCTCCCTGACGATCCTCTCCGGGCTCGTGGCCGGCTATTTCAGCGCTTTTTGGAATGGCGTGCTGATTGCCGGGCTGATGTTTGGGGCGTTTGTCGTCAGCCAGTTGGGGCTGGATCAGGTGATGGGGGAGTATGCCTCGATCTTCGCCTTCGGCCTGGTCGCCTTCGGCTTCCTCTGCATGGGGCCGGTGACGATCGCCGTCGACAGCTACGGCCCGGTCACCGACAACGCCCAGTCGGTGTTCGAGCTCGCCCAGACGGAGAAGATCCCGGGAATCGAGAAGGAGATCGAGCGCGACTTCGGCTTCACGCCCGACTTCGAGCAGGGGAAGCATTATCTCGAGGCCAACGACTCCGCCGGCAACACCTTCAAAGCGACTGCCAAGCCGGTGCTCATCGGTACGGCGGTCGTGGGGGCGACGACAATGATCTTCTCGATCATCCTCTCGCTCAAAAAAGAGGGGCTCTTGGCCTTGAGCCTCACCGATGCCCCGGTCCTCCTCGGCTTCATCTGCGGTGGGGCCGTGATCTACTGGTTCTGCGGGGCCTCGATGCAGGCCGTCACCACCGGCGCCTACCGGGCGGTGGAGTACATCAAGCAGAACATGGATCTCGACAAGACCGAGGCCGACATCGAGGACTCGAAGACGGTCGTGCGGATCTGCACCGAGTATGCCCAGAGCGGGATGTGGAACATCTTCATCGCCCTGATGACAATCACCCTCGCCTTCGCGCTGTTTGATCCAAACTTCTTCGTTGCCTACCTGATCTCGATCGCGATCTTCGGTCTCTTCCAGGCGATCTCGATGGCCAACACCGGCGGCGCCTGGGACAACGCCAAGAAGCTCGTCGAGGTCGATCTCCGGGAGAAGAACACCCCACTCCATGCCGCTACGGTGATCGGCGACACGGTCGGCGATCCATTCAAAGACACGACGAGCGTCGCCCTCAACCCGATTATCAAGTTCTCGACCCTCTTCGGCCTCTTGGCCGTGGAGATCGCGGTCAAGATCCGCCATCCGGTCGATGCGGCGGGGAATCACCTTACTGGCGACGCGAAGCCGTTTGACTACACCGGCATCGTCGGCGTGGTAATGCTCCTGGTGGCGTTCTACTTCGTGTGGCGTTCCTTCTACTGCATGCGGATCCCGGAGCGTGCGCCGGTCACCACCGGCAAGGGCCACTGATC
>JBAWVV010000184.1:0-8192 GCA_037147115.1 Planctomycetia bacterium
CGCCTACCCCTCGCCGCGGCGCCCGCCATGCCTCCCCTTCCGTCACCGACTGCGACACCCCATCCCGGCCCCCGTGCCGATCCTTCCGGCGACGCCGAACGGGGCTCCCACGGGGCAAAGAAGCGGTTTCTCCACGACGCCCGGGAATACGTGCGCGATACCGACCACCGCGCCTTCCTCCGCCGCGCCTTGGCCGGTTATTGCGCCACGCGCGACGGTCAGAAGGCGCGCTACCGTGACTGGGAGCACGCCCGCGACGCCGCCAACCTCGCCAAGTGGAACGCCGTCAACCGACTCGACGAGATGCTCGTCCGCTTCGCCGACGCCTTCGAGGCCGGCGGCGGCAAGGTCCACTGGGCCCGCGATGCGGCCGAGGCGCGCGAGATCATCCTCGGGATCGTCCGCGAGGCCGGCGCCAAGGCGATCATCAAAAGCAAGTGCATGACCACCGAGGAGATCCATCTCAATGCCGCCCTCGAAGCCGAGGGCTACGGCGTGGTGGAGAGCGACCTCGGGGAGTTCATCCAGCAACTGCGGGGCGAGCCTCCCTTCCATTTCGTCTTCCCCTGCATGCATGTCCGCCGTGGCGAGATCAGCAAGCTCTTTGAGGAACATCTCGGCAGTGCCCCGACCGAGAGCCCTGAGGAACTGACGATGATCGCCCGGCGCTACATGCGCCGGCTGTACGTCGAGGCCGACGTGGGGATCACCGGCGCCAATTTCCTCGTCGCCGAGACCGGCCAGATCTCGATCACCGAAAACGAAGGGAATGCTCGGCTCACTGCGGCCCTGCCGCGCGTTCACGTGGCGCTGGCGGGAATCGAGAAGTGCGTCGAGCGGCTCGACGACCTCGCTGTCCTCCTCCCGATGCTCGCCACCGCCGGGACCGGGCAACCGCTCACCTGCTACAACACGCTTTACGGCGGCCCGCGGGCCCCGGGGGAATGCGACGGCCCGCAGGAAATGCACATCGTCCTCCTCGACAACGGCCGCGCCGCGATCCTCGCCGACCCCGAGCAGCGCGACAGCCTCCAGTGCATCCGCTGCGGTGCCTGCCTCAATGTCTGCCCGATTTTCAAGAACGTGGGCGGCTTCACCTACGGCACCACCTACCAGGGCCCGATCGGCTCGGTGATCACCCCCCATCTCCGGGGCCTCGGCGACTGGAACCACCTCTCCCAGGCCAGCTCGCTGTGCGGCGCCTGCACCGATGCCTGCCCGGTGCGGATCGACATTCACCACCATCTCCTCCACAACCGACGCAACGCCGTCCGCGCGGCGCCCAACCGCCTCGAGCGGATCGGGCACCGGATGTTTGCCGCCGTCGCCGCGCGGCCGCGGCTGTTCGCCACCGGGGGTGCCCTCTTCCGCCGCTCGCTCTGGTTCCTGAAAAAACTCCGGCTGCCGCTGTTGCGCGACTGGATCGCCAGCCGCGATCTGCCGCAGGCGCCGGCGCGGAGTTTCCGCGACCAGTGGCGCCACCGCGCCCCGCCGGCGGTGGCCCGCAGCCGCCCCGCCACCACCGGGAGCGACCAATGAACGCCCGCGAAGCGATTCTCGCCCGGGTCCGCGAGGCGCTCACCGTTCCCGGCCCCGGTCCCCACCAGCGTGCCGGCGAACTCTCCGGCCACGGAGCGACCACCCACACGGCGCCGCCACCGCGCGGCAGTCTTCCGGTGCTCGCCCTTGAGGCCGCGCGTCCCTGGCTTCCCGACGGCGGCGTCACCCCGGAAGAAAGGCTGGCATTGCTCGCCGACAATCTCGGCAAGCTCAAGGCCGTGTTCCACAACGTGCCGACGATCCACGCCGCGCAGGATCTCCTCTTCTCGATTGCCCGCGAGCGCGACTGGAAGCGCGTCGCCTGGCACGCCCATCCGCTCGTTGAGCCGATTCTCGCCGGTATTCCCTGTGCCACGCACCGCGTCGACTCCGCCGCTGCACTGGCGGCCGATCGCGCTACCGACTCCATCGCGCCCAAGGACGCGCTCGAGGCCTGCGACGCCGGCATCACCGGGTGCGACGCCCTCATTGCCCAGACCGGCTCGATCCTCGTCTCGAGCGCCACCTGCGGGGGCCGGGCGCTGTCGGTGTTGCCGCCGGTGCATGTCGTCGTCGCCACGCCCGAGCAGATCGTGGCGACCCTCGCCGACGCCTTCGACGACCTCCGGGAGCGGCACGGCGCGGCGCTCCCGAGCATGCTCTCCTTCATCACCGGTCCGAGTCGCACCGGCGACATCGAGCGGATCCTCGTCCTCGGCGCCCACGGGCCGAAGGAATTGTTTGTGATCCTCGTTGGGTGACGGTCGCGGCGGAGCGGGGCCAGGGGCCGATTTCCACCTTGACCACCGGCCCAGGCCCGGGTTCTATCGGGGCCCGAGCGATCCCCGACAGATTTTCTTCCCCACCGTGAACCATCCCGCCACACCCCCCGTAGTACAAGCCGGTTGTTGCGGTGCCGTGAGGTGGCCGCGACGCCCACTCGAGACTAGGATGGAAGCCGACTGCGTCTTTTTTTTAGGGCGCGGCCGCGGCAAGGAGAAGGTGGATTCCGATGACTCCGCGACGATCCAATCCGGGCTTGTGGCTCTCCTTCGGGATGAGTCTGTGCTCGGTCGGTCGACCGCAGGGAAACCGGCTCCATCGTCGTGACGGGCTGAATCGTGGTGCCCAGCGGCCTCTGGCTGCAAGCCCACGGTCGCGGCTCGCCCTCGCTGTGGCCCTGGTCGTCGCCTCCCTTCTGTCTCCGGGTGCCAGCGGTGCCTGCGCTGGGTGTTGTGACGACGGTTCCCCGACCGTCGCCGCGCCCCTGGCTGCGGGCATCGCCCCCGTTCACGCGGCGACTGCGGTCGACACAGCGCCTCACCGCTGCTGCCGTCTACCGGGCGTTGACGCTGCAGTTGCTGCTGATTCGTGCTGCTCAAGCACCGATCCCGGGACCGACCTCGCGTCGGTCGGCTGCGAGTCTCCGTCCGCTGAAGACGATCCCTGCGGCTGCGACCTTGTCCCCCGCGACGAGGCACTGGCCGTTGCTGTCCGGACCGAACCCGACGTCCGTGCTGGCAAGGTGGTCTTCGATCATGGCTTCCACGCGACGGCGATCATCGCCGGCGAGCTGGCCGTGGCCAGCGACGGCCCGGTTCTGCCGGTCCATGCCCGCCCGCTGCGGGTGCTCTACGGGGTGTGGCGGAACTGAAGCCGGGCCCGGAGTCTCCATGCCCTGCATGGCCCTCCGTTGCCTTCCCGGTTTTCTTTCCTTCCACGTTCAATTCCCAAGGAGCTTTCTCATGTCCACGTTCCTCCTCTGGGCCGCCATGGCCCTCTCTCCCCTGGCTGGTGGTCAGACCGCGTCGTGCGGTGATTGTGACGCCTGCGAATGCTGCGGTTGCTGCGAGAGCGGCGCCTGCACGTGCAGCGAGTGCCGCTGCTCCTGCTGTGAGGCCGATGCCTCCAAGGCAGAGAACTGCTGCACCGTGAGCGCTGGGGCCGATCGTGAGCCTCAGGGCCAGCAGGCCGGTTGCTGCAGCAGCGGTTGCTGCAAGTAAGCCGCGCCACTGCCACTTCTGGCAATTCCCGACCGGGCTGACGGCGGTTCTCCGCCCCTCCCGGCATGAGCCTCCGGCCGGACGTCGCATCTGCGACGCCCGGCCGGGCCTTTTTCCCCGGGCCCGCCGCGGCGGCCATCGACAGCCGGTGAGCCTGATACACTCCCGGCACCTTCTCGGGGGAAGCTTGGCGACGGACTCTCCGCCGCATCCGCACACCCTTCTGCGCCACGGGAGACGATGGTTATGTCCGATCCACGGAGCTTCACGGCGGGACTTGCACGGCTCTTCGCGCTGCTCCTGATTGTTTGCGTCGTCGCTCCCACGGCTCCGGCCCAAGAAGGGGCGGACGTCACCCCGTCCCAGGAAGCGGCCATCGAGGCGGCCATCAAGGAACTCGCCACGCAGTGGTCGACCGCCTACCTGAAGAATGATCCCTCGATCCTCGAGCGGATCTGGGCTGCTGACTTTGTGTATGTCGAGCCATCGGGCCACCGGTTCACAAAAGCGGAAGGGATCGCGAACCTGAAAGTGGCCGCCGAGCGACATACGGCCTCCGCGGCCAGTTCGATCGACGTCCGCATCTACGGCGGCGGTACGGTGGCCGTCGATATCGGTGACTACCGGGAAACGGGCGTGGACAAGGATGGGAAGCCCTTCGAGCGCGCCTCTCGATTCACGAACGTCTGGGTACTCCGCGACGGGAAATGGCAATGCGTCAGCGGCCACGCCTCGCTGATCCCGGCACGCCCATGAACAGCTTGCCACAACCATCCGGGGCGTCGTCCATCGTTGGCACGACGCGAGGACCGATCGGGAGGATCCCATGACTGACCCGATCATCCAGCCGACGAAGACCCGCGAGCTCCACAACCACCACTTCGATTCCACGATCTGGAACGACTTCGCTTTCCGCGACGATGACATCGTGATCGCGACCTACGCCAAGTCGGGCACCACCTGGGTGCAGCAGATCGTCGGACAACTCCTCTTCGATGGCGATCCGGATCTGGCCGTGGCCGAGATGTCGCCGTGGCTCGATCTCCGCGTGCCGCCGAAGGGGGTGAAGTTGCCACTGGTGGAGGCCCAGCAACACCGGCGCTTCCTCAAAACCCATCTCCCGGTCGACGCGCTGCGATTCTCACCGCAGGCACGGTACCTCTACATCGGGAGGGACGGTCGGGACGTGGTTTGGAGCCTGTACAACCATCATGCAAACGCCAACCAGTCGTGGTACAGGGCACTGAATGACACGCCGGAACGGGTGGGCCCGCCTATCGAACCTCCTCCGGCCGACATCCTGCACTACTGGCACGACTGGATGAACAGGGATGGGCACCCCTTCTGGCCCTTCTGGGAGAATGTCCGCAGTTGGTGGCAGATTCGCGATCTTCCCAACGTCATGTTCGTCCATTTTTCGGATCTCAAACGTGACATGCCCGGGGAAATCCGCCGGATCGCGGCGTTTCTGGGGATTCCGATCAACGAGGCCTCCTGGCCGCGGATTCTCGAACATTGTTCGTTCGAGTGGATGAAGCACAACGCGACGAAGTCCGTTCCCCTTGGCGGCGCCTTCTGGGATGCGGGGGCGGAGGTGTTCATCAACAAGGGGCACAACGGTCGCTGGAAGGACACGCTCTCCACGGCCGATTCCGCGGCGTACGAGCAACGGGCCGAAGCGGAGCTCGGCACTGAGTGCGCCCGCTGGCTCGCCAGCGGGGAACACGGCTGATCGCGGGCTGACCGCCGCGTCCGTGGAGAACGCGCTGCCCGCCGGTGCCCCCATCCCAACCGCACCCGACCGACGGGGCGCGATGCCGCGCGGCCCGACCTCCCGGTGGGCCGACGCGCTGACCGGGCCTCTCCCGCTACGACCGGAATCTTCCTCACGGTCGGTTCTTTTTCGCCCCCAGTGAGTTTTCCGACTGGGAAAGATCGATCTTCTGTCCAGGAGTTTGCCGCTCGCGCAAACCCTGGCGGTCACGGTGATCTCGCCACGTACCGGCGACGTGCACGGCAGGGGAATAAAGCGGCGGACTCGGTCGGTCTTGAGTTGTGGCTCGCCTTCCATCTGGGGTGGGTGGTCCACGCGACGGGCAGACCAAGTGTTCGCGAACCGTTTCCATTTTTTTTCCATCCGGAGGATTCTGTGAAGAAGCGTTTGACGTTCGGTTTCCTACCCTGGGTCGCCGCTGTTGCCATCTGTTCTGGCAGCGGTTTTGCTCGTGGTCAGGATTCCGTGATCGAGGCCGGTTCGGTTCTCGCCAACGGTGGCGTGGCTCACACCGAGCCCGCAATCGTCGAGGGTGAGGCCCCGTCCGCTGCCGACAGTGCCATCGTCAGCGATGGTGGAATTGTCAGCGAAGGTACGATGGGCAGCGAGGGTGCCGCCGCCGGTGGAGCCACCCGCAAGGTGCTCCGCCGCGAGTGGGTCACCGAAACCCGTGACGTCAACGTCACGGAGAATGTCCAGGAGCAGCGTGAGCGGTCGTACACCGTCACGAAGCGCGTCCCCCGCACCGAGCAGCGGACCCGCGAGTACACGGTGAACGTGCCCGAGACGCGCACCAAGACGGTGAACTACACGGTCAACACGACCGTTCCGGAAACCCGGACCCGTGACTACACGGTCAAGGTTCCCTACACGGAGACGATCGAGAACAACTACACGGTGATGGTCCCGGTCAAGGAAGAGAAGACCCGGACCTGGACGGTGAAGGTTCCCTACACCGAGTGCGTCGAGCAGGCGTACACGGTGCAGGTGCCGGTCAAGGAAGAGAAGACGGCGACCTACACGGTGAAGGTTCCCTACACCGAGCAGCGTTCGGCCAGCTACACGGTCCGGGTTCCGTACACCGAGCAGGTCGAGGAGACCTACACGGTGCGCGTCCCCTACACCGAGCAGATGACCGGCTACCGCACGGTCAGCAAGCGGGTCCCCGTCAAGGAAATGAAGACGGTCTCCGTGAAGGGCGGCCACTGGGAGACCAGCGCCAAGGAAATCTCCTCCAACGGCAAGTATGACGCCGAGGGCAACCCCTGCTGCCCGAAGACGGTCTGCTGCCGCACGTGGGTCCCGACCTGCGAGTCGAAGGAAATCGAGACCACCCGGTGGGAGTGCACCACGGAGCAGGTGCCCTACACCTACTGCGTGAACAAGAGCCGCTGCGAAACCCGCTCGCGCACCAAGTGCGTGACGAAGTACCGCTGCGAGGACCGGACCCGGAACTACTGCGTGACGCTGTCGCGCTGCGAGACCCGGACCCGCAACTACTGTGTCACGAAGATGGTCCCCGAGAGCCGGACCCGGACGGTGAAGGTGCAGAAGTGCCGTGACGAGATCCGTACCGGCACCTACTGTGTCACGAAGATGGTTCCCGAGACCCGCACGAAGAGCGTGTGCGTGAAGAAGTTCCGTTGCGAGACGCGGACTGCTTCCTACACGGTCAACAAGTGTGTCCCCGAGACCCGTTCGAAGGAAGTGTGCTACACGGTGATGGTCCCGCAGCAGCGGACGGCCAACTACTGTGTCACCCTCTATGACAACGTCTGCGAGACGAAGACCTGCTCCTACACGGTGTGCGTGCCGAAGTGCGTCACCAAGCAGATCCAGGTCAAGGTTTGCCGGACGGTCTGCGAGGAAGTCCCCTGCGATGCCTGCTCGGGCTGCTCGAGCGACGCTGACGCCTGCGGTTGCGGCAACGGCAACGCTGGCAACGCCGGCAAGGCCAAGGGCCTCAAGGGCTGCGGTCTCCTCCGCTGCCGCAAGGGCTGCTGATCGGATCCGGCCAGCAGGTCGCTGACCTGACGGTCGACACGAAGCACGCGGGGGGTCGGACGGGAAACCGTCCGGCCCCCCCGTCTTTTTGTCGTTTCCCTTCCTCGCATCGGCCCGAAGCGGCGTTGCTTCCCAGCCCCCCCGGAGCGAGAATCGGCGGCCGCATGTTGCCCCCTCACAGGAGCCCCCCCAATGCCCTCCGTCCATGCCAATTCTCGATCGAGCGCCCCGAGCGAGTCGCGTCGGCGGCCTGTCGTCCTCGCCAGTCTCCTCCTCGCCCTCCTCCTCGGCCTGGTCTCGGTCGGGGCGTGGTGGGGGGGATGGTTCGGCGCCAAGGAGGATCCGCGGCTTACCGAGGTGAAGACCGTGATGGCCGATGCGGCGGCGAAGTATCCGCCCGATCAAGCTCCCAAGAACATGCTCGAAACCGCCGCCCGGGTGGGGACGATGGTGAGCGTGATGGCGAAGATCCAGAGCCTCCCGGAGGAGCTCCGGCCGAAGGCGATGGAGGAGGGTCGGAAGCTGATGATGAAGGGGATGGAGGCGCGGGTCGACTCCTACTTTGCCGCCCCACCGGCGCAGCGCGAGAAGCTCATCGACGACCAGCTCAAGCAGATGCAGTCGATGCAGAAAGCCTTTGAGGGGAGCCGCTCGATGTTCCAGGGGCTCGCTGGCCAGGGCGGGCAGGCGGGCGGAGCGCAAGGCGCAGCCCGGGCCGGCAACCAGCAGACTGCCGGTGGGCCGGGGCCGCGGTCCGAGGAAGATCGCAACACCTGGCGGAAGCGGATGATCGACGGCTCTTCCCCGAGCCAGCGCGCCCGCTGGACCGAGTATTTTGGCGAGGTCGAGAAGCGCCGCCAGGCCCTCGGCCT
>JBAWVV010000185.1:0-8185 GCA_037147115.1 Planctomycetia bacterium
CGGGCATACTGCGACTCAGTGAGCGGCGGTGGGGAGCGATTGGGACCTTTCTTGCCCGGAAACCTGGGGCGGCGAGGGGGAATGGCGGTCCCCCCCTGCTCCCCCTCAAGCCTCGCGCGCCGCGGGGCCGATGGAACGAAGAGGACTCAAATTGTCGGAAGGCTCTGGCCGTCCGGGACCGTGCGGCGGGCGATGCAGTCTGTCGTTCACGCCCTGGGAGGGAAGACGCTCGGGATGGTGGTGATCGCCAGGTTTCCCAGACTCGATGAACCCGTGGCAACGGGGTGGCCGGAGGTGCTGGTGGTCCCCGGCGACGCGCCGTTCATCGCCCCGGTGACTGCCGTTACCGACGTCCCGGGCCAGCCCGGTGTGGGCTTCAAGGCATGCGCCCGCCGTCCCCGCGCCCCCTTCCCGGTGGTTTCGACGCTCGTGCTCGTGGTGCTCGCCGGTGGTCTTTGGGCGGCGGTGTGGCGCGACGAACAACGGCGCGCCGCGGACGAACGGCAGCACGGACCTGAAGCGATCGCCATGGAACCGGATGTGGGGACGGGGCTGGTCCGATGACCCTCGACTGGCTCGACCGAGCGTTTCTCTCCCGGCCGCCGCGCCCGGCGTCGGTGGCGGCCGAGCCACAGCCTGCGGAGTCAACGCTCATCATCATGACCACCCCCCCGTCCATACGGCCGTCGGCGGAATCCACCGCTGCCGAGCGCTCCGTCGTCGCTCGCCTCCTCGAGGCGGTGCCGACGGAATGGGACAGCCTTGCGGAGGGAATTGAATCGGCGGCCCGAGATGGCCGGAGGGTCGTCGCCTTCACCGGTGGGGAACACCGCGAGGGGCGCTCGACCGTCGTCGACGGTGTGGCCGAGGTCCTGCGACGCCGTGGCCGGTCGGTGGCGATTCATGCCCTTGCCCCCCTGCTTCTGCCGATCGACGAGGCGGAGGCGGCCCGTGCGGTCGAGATCGTGCTCGTCGATGCCGGGCCATGGTTCACAACCGGTCCGGTGCGCCGTCGCACCGTCGAGCGTGCGGCGCTGGGATGTGATGCGGTGGTGCTCGTCCGCCGCGCCGCTGCCCCCCCCTGCCCCGCCTGGGTCGATGCCTTGGCCGCGATCGGCCTGACGGTGATCGGCGAGGCGGTGACGTTCGATTCGGCCCTGGCCGCGGGGTGAAGCGATGGTCGTCGCCCGGACGGTGCCGGTGGTCCTCACCCCCGCCCAGGAGGCAGCCCTCGGCCGGCTCCGCTTCGCGCTCGAGAAGCCGGCTGGGGTTGTCTTGTTGTGCGGCCCCGCTGGCGTGGGGACGAGCGTCGTTCTCGCTTCGCTGGCTGCCGAGCTTGGGGCCGGCCTGCCGATCCGCTCCGCAGCAGTGCTCGTGGACGCGATCCAGCGAGACCTGCCGATCGGCGACATTCTTCTCGTCGATGATGCCCATCTGGCCACCCCCGACGATCTCGCCGCCATCGGCACGCGCGGTGGGAGCGACCGGTGCGTCGTCCTGGCGGGGCGTGGGCGCCTGCTGACGCTCGTCGGCCGCGACAGCCGGCTCGTCCCCCGCGTCCGGCTGCGGGCGATCGTCCCGGCGCTTGCCCTGGCCGATACGCGCCGGATCGTAGAGAGCCGGCTCGGTGACGTCGGGCCCGAGATGGTGCGGACGTGCCACGAGATTACGGCGGGGATCCCGGCGGCGCTGGTGCGCCTCCTCGAATTGGCGACCGTGCCGGCCGGTCGGCGGCTCACGCCTGCCGACATCGAGACGATCCACCGCCGGCTCGATCTGCAGGCGGTGTGAGGGGCATCGCGTCAGCCGCCTTCAATCACCGGCCGCTGCGGTTCGGGCGAGATAATCGGCGGTCGATTCAGGGGGCACGGAGCCGACCGGCGGAGGAGCCCGGCCGGGCGCGAACGGCGCCGGGTCGAGGTGGGGGGCGTGGCCGGTCATGAGATCAGCCAGGAGGACGGCGCTGCCGGTCGACTGGTGGAGGCCCGCCCGGAAGTGGCCGGCGGACATGAAGGCGTTGTCGAGGTTGGGAATCGGGCCAATCGACGGATGGCCGTCGGCGTTGCCCGGGCGGAGCCCCGCCCAGGATCGCTCCACGACGCTCCCCGGCAGCTCGCCGAGGAGCGACCGGGCAACACCGAGGAGGCGGGTGACGGTGTCGGGAGTCGTGGTCGGATCGAAGCCGACATCTTCAAGCGTCGAGCCGACGAGGAGCCGGCCGTCGGGGCGCTGGACGAGGTAGTCGAGGCCACGGTAGACGATCCGTGTGATCAGCGGCCTCGGGAGGCGGAGGAGGACGATCTGCCCACGGATCGGCCTGGTGTCGAGGGCGAGGCCGAAGGCACTGGCCAGGCCGCCGCTCCAACTGCCTGCCGCAAGCACCCAGGTGCCGGCGCTGATCTCGCCGGTCGCGGTCACCGCCCGCTCCACCCTCGAGCCCCTGACGACAAACCGGCGAACGTCCGCCTCCTCGATGACCACTCCCCGATTCCGACACGACCTCTCGAGGGCATCGAGATGGCGTGGGGGGCGAAGCTGCATCTCTTCACGGAGCACCATTCCCCCGAGGATCTCGCCGCCGTCGTCGCCATTTGCCAGGGCCCCTTCGCACGCCAGCACCCCGTCACGGTCGAGGAAATCGGCGCGGGTGCCGCACGCCAGCCACTGGGCCGCGTCGGTCCGGAGCCGTTGGACCCCCGTGGCCGATCGGGCGAGGTGGAGGCTGCCGCTGGCGAGGAGGCCGTTGTCGATGCCGGTCTCGGCCCGGAGATCCTCCGACCAGAGGCGGTGGAGCTTGTCGCTCCAGGCGGTGAGGGCATCGGCGGGCGAGATCCCGGCATGGAGCGGGCTTGGCGGAAAGATTCCGGCCGCCGCCCAGGAGGTGATCTCGGCGCCGCGGCCGCGCGCGAGGACCCGGACCTTCACCCCGCGGCCGGCGAGCTCCCTGGCGAGGGAGAGACCGATGATCCCGCCACCGACGATGCAGCAGTCGTTCATGGTGCGTGTTGAGGGCTGCGGGTCAGGCGTTGGTGACGACGGTCGGCGTGTCGGCGACGTTCACCCACACATGCACATGCGGCGCGCCGCGGTAATGCCAGACAAACGACGGCCCTTCGAGACGCCAGTTGTCCCACACGCCGTCGTTGCCGATGTCGGCATCGCGGAAGAACGCCAGGCGGCAGCGATCGAGGCCCCCCTGCGCGGCGAGGCAGGTGCGGGCCTCGGCCCGATCGGTGTCGCGGAACGGCTCGAGCAGGAGCCCGAGGACCCGTTCGAGTTCCCCGCGCTGATCGGGCGACATCTCCGCGACCGCCAGGCCGTCGATGCGCGCATCGCCCCGGAAGCCGACGGCATTCTCCGCCGGAGTCTTCGCCACGAGCGCTGCCTCACGCTGCTTCCCGTCGAGCATCGTGGCGAGTTTGTTGGCGGCAACGGCCTGCGACCAGAAGACGTTCCCCTCGTGGTCGGCCGGCTCGTTGAAGCCGCCGGTGTCGTGGCCATAGAAGATCGGTCCGGCGAAGGCGACATGATCGGCGGAGTCGCCGTCGCAGCGAAGCGTCATGTGGCGGCCGGTGAGGAGAAACTGGAACTTCCCGCTCCCCGGCTCACCGAGCATGGCGATCGACTGGGCGTGGCCAAAGCCACCGCAGTCGTCCTCCATCTGCTTGTCGAAGCGGGCATGCCACTGCGGATGGATGAGTTGCTCGAAGATCTCCCGGGCGAGCCCCTTCTGCTCCTGGGTGTAGAAGCCGCTCTTCAATTCGGGCTCGGTGGCATTCCAGTTGTTGCCGACGCGCGACCGGAGGAGGCCGAACTTCGGGTGGATGTAGTCCCAGTCGAAGCAGACTTTCTCCCGCTGGCTTGGCGAGAGCGAGGCATGGAGGGCCTGGGCGAGCGTCTCAGCGGTGCTCGCTGCCGATGGCTCGGCCGCGCGGAGGAGCGTTGGGCCGGCAAGGAGGCCGGCACCCCCCAGGAGCGACGGGGCTGCGGCCAAGGCGCCGGACGTGGCGAGAAAACCGCGGCGGCTGATCGAGCTGCGGGGATGGCGTGGCATCGGCTGGGCTCCTTCGAGTTCACTGGCTTCGGCACCGACGCCGATCTTCAAAAGCCTACGCTTTCGGGCCGCGCCGCACCAACGTCGCCGCTGATTTGCGTCTCGGTTTGGCAGTCTGGCGCCGCCGTGTCGTGCTCCGGGGGCGGGGCTGACAGGCGGCACAGAAAAACGTCGAACGCTGGGCCTGGACGATCCTTTGAATCGCTTCGCCGCAGGTCTTGCAGGGGGTGCCGGCGAGCCCATAGACGCAGTGGAGCTTCTGGTATCCCCCTTTGCGGTTGTCGGCGGTGCGGTAGAGCTCGTCGCCGATGCTCGAGCCCTCGTGGGCCACGGCGCTGGCGAGGATCTCCCGCGCGGCCCGCGCGACGGCCTCCCACGCCGCGGCGGAGAGTCTGTCGCAGGGGGTGCGCGGGTCGATCGCGGCCCGGTGGAGAATCTCGGCGGCGTAGATGTTGCCGATGCCTGCCACCGCTTTCTGGTCGAGGAGGGCGACCTTGACCCCCCGTCTTGATCCTCCCAGCCGCTCCGCCAGATCGTCGCCGGTGACAACCAGCCCGTCGGGGCCGAGCTTGGCAGCGCCGCAGGCCCGATCGAGCCCTTTTGCATCGAGCAGCCGGATCGTTCCCAGGCCGCGCTGATCCCAGAAGAGGAGCTTGTGGCGTGGGCTCGCGGATGAGCCTTTCCCCGTGACGACCTCGAGCTCCATGCGCACATGCTGCGGCGTCGGCGGCTCGGCCACGAGCAGGAGCCCCGTCATTCTCGGCTCGATGACGAGCCAGTGCGGGGTCGACTCCGCCCCGCCGATTTCGATCGCCACCCGCTTGCCGAAGCGGGCAACCGACACGATTCGATGACGCTCGAGCCGGGCCGCGATCTCGGCGGGGTCTGGAGCGATGGCCAGCGGACGGCAGGTGCCTTGGGGGAAGCGGGCGGCGACGATCTGGGCCCCGCAAAGTCCCGCGATGCCGCGGGCCATCGTCTCGACTTCGGGGAGTTCGGGCACGGAAAGCTCCTCGCGGCGGGCCTGCCGCAACACACCTGCGGCGGTGGATGGTAGCACCTGCCGGTGCGGCTACAATTACGACCATCCGTTGCCAGCGGCCCCCGGGCGACGCCGTTGGATCGTTTCCGCTGCCCTGCGACTCCCGGAGCCTTCGCCGATGCCTTTCCCGCTCTCCCCCCCGCTCCCTGCCGGTGGCATCTCGCAGGTTCCCGACGCCCATGGCCGTTTCGGCCGGTTCGGTGGCCGCTACGTCCCCGAGACGCTCTCGGCCGCGCTCGATCAGCTCCAGGCCGCCTACGACGATTCCCGGGCCGATCCGAGCTTTCAGGCCGAGCTCGATCAACTCCTCGCCGCCTTCGTCGGCCGCCCTCTCCCCCTTCTCTTCGCCAAGCGGCTGACCGAATACGCCGGCGGGGCCCAGATCTGGTTCAAGCGGGAGGATTTGAGCCACACCGGCGCTCACAAGATCAACAACACGCTCGGTCAGGGATTGCTGGCGCTGCGGATGGGCAAGCAGCGAATCATCGCCGAAACCGGCGCCGGCCAGCATGGCGTGGCCACCGCCACCGCCTGTGCCCGCTTCGGCCTCGACTGCGTCGTCTACATGGGCGCGGAGGACGTCCGCCGCCAGGAGTCGAATGTCCGCAGCATGCGGATGATGGGGGCGGAGGTCCGGCCGGTGGAGAGCGGCTCACGCACGCTCCGCGACGCGATCAACGAAGCGATGCGCGACTGGATGGGCTCGGTGGAGACAACCCACTACATCATCGGCTCGGTCGTCGGGCCCCATCCCTTCCCGCGGATCACCCGCGATTTCCAGTCGGTGATCGGCCAGGAAACTCTTCGTTTCTGCCAGCAAGAGCTCGGCCGCGACCCCGACTGCGTCGTCGCCTGTGTCGGCGGCGGCAGCAATGCCGCGGGGATGTTTTATCCCCTGGTCGAGCACAAGGGGATTCGCCTCGTGGGCGTTGAGGCCGGCGGCAGGTCGGCCAAGCCTGGCGACCATGCCGCCAGCCTCTCCTACGGCAACGCCGGCATCCTCCATGGGAGCCTCTCCTACGTGCTCCAGGATCCCGACGGCCAGACGGCCGATGTCCACTCGGTGTCGGCGGGGCTCGACTATCCCGGCGTCGGTCCCGAACATGCCTGGTGGCACGACACGAAGCGCGTGGAATACACGAGCGTCACCGATGCCGAGGCCCTCGACGCCTTCGATCTGGTTGCCCGGCGTGAGGGGATCCTCCCCGCGCTCGAGACTTCGCATGCCCTCGCCTGGGCGGTGAAGGAGGCAGCCCGCCGGCCGAAGGAGGAAGTGATCGTTGTTTGCCTCTCCGGCCGCGGCGACAAGGACACGGCCGAGATCGCCCGGCTGCGATCCATCGAGAATGGAGGGTCCCACGCATGACCAGCCAACACGATTCGAAGGGCCCGTCCTCCGGGCCACTCGCCAAGACGTTCGCGGCTCTCGCCAAGGACGGCCGCAAGGCTCTCGCCCCGTTCGTGACCGCCGGCGACCCCGATCTCGACACGACGCTCGCTGTACTCGAAGCGCTCGACCGGGCGGGGGCTGCCATCTGCGAATTGGGGGTTCCCTACAGCGATCCGATTGCCGACGGGCCGGTCATCCAGGCTTCGTACACGCGGGCCCTCGCCGCGGGATTTACGCTTGAGAAGTTTTTCGAGATGGTGCGGAAGGCGACGGGCCGGGTGAAGATGCCGATCCTGGCGATGGTGAGCTATTCGATCATTTACCGGCGCGGGATCGATCGCTTCGTCGATGACGCCGCGGCAGCGGGGCTGGCGGGGCTCGTCGTCCCCGATCTTCCCCTCGAGGAGTCGGACGTTCTCGATGCCACCTGCAAGGGGGCGAACCTGGCGCTGGTGCGCCTCGTGACGCCGACGACGCCGCCGGAGCGCGCGGCCGAGATCGCCCGTCGTTCCACCGGCTTCCTCTACTGCGTGAGTGTGGCCGGCGTGACGGGGGCCCGTACCGATCTCCCCGAGGGGCTTGTCGAACGGGTGACGTGGCTGCGGACGAAGACCGACGTGCCGGTGCTCGTTGGCTTTGGCGTCAGCACGCCGGAGCAGGTGAAGCTCCTCTCGGGCGTGGCCGACGGCGCGATCGTCGGCTCGGCGCTCGTTCGCCGTGTTGGGGAACTCGCGGCGGAGGGCCCGGAGGGAGTCGCCAAGGGAGTGGAGCGCTACATTGCCGACCTCGTGAAGGCGGCGCGGTAACGGCCGCGGGGAGACGGCGCTATCTTGGGGCTCCGGTCATGATCGACGCTCAGGCCTGCCCGCGGCGTGACCGCCCGGGCGCGTGGATCTCGAAGGCCACAAGAAGTGCTTCGATGGGGGTGGTCATGGCGGGGAAGATGTCGCGAGCGTGGTAAGGCATTCCACACCGAACGTGGCCACCATTCCCGCCGCACGGCACTTCGCAGAAGCGTCATGGCATGACCCGCAGCCGATCCGCAGCCCTGCAGCCCGATAGCCCGCTATCGGAAGGCATTCCGCACCTCGGGCTTCTCCAGCGTAATCAGCGCCCAGACGCCGAAGGGAATCCCCAGGAGGCAGCAGGGACCCACGAGGGGAACCATCGCCACGATGGCAGCCGCCTTCGCGATACCGTGGCGCTTCAGATTCTTCATCGCAATCGCACCAAAGAGAACGAAGGAGGAGGCAACGAGGAGCAGGATTCCCCAGATCATCCGCACGGCGACGGTGGTCTCCTTGGAGATCGGCCCCTCATTTCTCGCTTCGAGCTCGGCAATGGCGCCCGAGGCGATCAGGACGACGTCGCCGAGCAGTCCGAGGATCCCGAAAACAAGTGCGATTGAGGCCACGATGATCAGCGCGATGGCAGGCGCGCGGACGAGGCTGTGGGTGCTTCGCTCGGCCGCTTCGTGGATAGGGGCCTGGAACCGATTCATGGTCTGGATACTCGGGAGAGAGGGTAAGTCCTTGTCGACCCCGACTCCTGTAGGGGAGGCGACTTGGGCGCTTGGGAATCGAGGCGCAACGGAGCCTCAAGCTGGAATGGTGGGCGGCTGGATGACGCGGAAAAAGTGGGCCAATCGGTTGTTCGGCACTTCGCCGCGGCCCTGCGGTCGGTGCCGGGGGCGGGCCGC